>CAMLNE010000271.1 GCA_946481265.1 uncultured Panacagrimonas sp.
TCGCCGCCGTAGCGGTCCACCTGGCGCAGCAGGGCGAGCACGCTGCCCAGGTCTTCCAGGTCGATCGCGCGCGAAAGATTGTCGAGCAGCTCGGCGGTCTCGCCGCCGGCTTCCATCTGGCGCAGCATCAGCTCGAATTCGCGGCCCAGTTCGGGCAGCACCCCGCGACCTTCCCGAACCAGGCTGGCGAAGGCCTGCCGCGTGGAGAGGCCGGCCTCGAACAGCAGCACGAGCAGGTGGATGAACAGCGGCACCTCGGTCTTGATGCGTTGCACGCGCGCGCTGGCGACCGAGCGCAGCACCATGCGCGGCAGCAGCGCGCCCAGCATCAGCGCCATCAGGCCGAACGCGAACAGCATCATGGGCTGCGCGAGCTTGGGCGGACCGGCGGTCGCGATCAGCGGCACCACGCCGAGCAGGATCAGCGGCGCGAACACCTGCGAGGCGTAGTACACGACCCGTTGCTGCGGTGTGCGCCAGCCGGCCTGCAGCAACAGGCGGGCGCTCTCCTTGCGCGTGTCGATCGCCGCCTCGATCTTCTTGCCGCGCGAGGCGATGCTCTGCATCAGCTCGCCGCCCGGCGCGCCGGTGAACTCGCCGACCACCGCTCCCTCGGGCCTGAGACGACGCTGCACGAGCGCGGACTGGCGCGCCTGCACCGCCAGCACGACGATGGCCAGCAGTGCCAGGCCGGCCAGCACGATGGCCGCGGCGACCAGGGCCGCGAACAGTCCGGCACTCATTCGTTGTCCTCCGTGGCGCCGAGCATGCGGTAGATGAGCACGACACCGATCACCTGCATCACCAGCGCCGCGATCAAGGTGATGCGACCGCCAGTCGATGCCCACATCTGCGAGTAGTACTCGCGGTTCTGAAGGTAGATGTACACGGTCAGCAGCGCCGGGATGATCGCCAGCACCAGGGCCGAAAAGCGCGTCTCGGCCGTCAGCGCGCGCAGCTCGCGCGCCGCCGCGTCGCGCGAGCGGATCGCCGCGATCAGGCTGCGGAACACGTTGCGCAGGGAGCCGCCGTACTTGCGGTTGATCGAAGCGGCGAGCGCGATGGCCTTGATGTCACGGATGCCGTGGATCTCTGCCGCCTCGCCCAGCACCTGGTCGAGTGGCGCGCCCAGGCGCACCTGGCGTCCCACCGACTGGAACAGCGGCCGCAGCGGCTCCGGACTCTCGACCGCCGCCGTGGCGAGCGATTCCTCCAGCGTGTTGCCGGCCTGGAGCACGCGCAAGCCGGCCTCGAGGAAGCCCGGCAACTGCTCCACGATCTTGGCCCGCCGCCGGGCGGCCTGGCGGCGCAGGATGCCGTAGCCGAAGGCCAGGGCGAAGGCGATGACGATGCTGCCGCCGAACAGGCCGAAGATCAGCAGGGTCACCGGCACCATCGCCGCCAGGACCAGCAGCAGCTTGGCCACGGTACCCGGCTCGGTCTCGGCGCCGGCGCGCCAGAGGAAGTGGCAGGCCCAGCGCAGCACGGGGTTGCGCAGCATGCTCTCCCGCGTCGACCGGGCCGCCACGTCGGGCTCCTCGCCGGCGCGCAGGCGCAGCGTCATCTCGTCGTGGCGGGTCCGCCTGTCGGCGTAGACGATCAGCCAGATCGCCAGCGCCGCGAGGACCAGCGCCAGCGCGAACAGGATGATGGCGGCCACATTCACGTGGCGGCCCTCAGGTCACGGTGCTCGCCCTTGTCGATGTCGTAGGCGAAGACTTCCTGCATCAGCATTCCGCGATCGTCATGGCCGCGCACCTCGGCGACCGACATCAGGCGACGTTCGCCGGTGGCCAGGCGTGCCACGTGCACGATCAGGTGGATCGCGGCCGCTACCTGGCCGCGAAAGGTGTGGTCGCTGCCAGTGAAGCCGGCAAAGCCGGCCAGCAGCTCCAGGCGATGGATCGCATCGCGCGGATTGTTGGCGTGCAGCGTCGTCATGGAGCCATCGTGGCCGGTATTCATCGCCTGCAGCATGTCCAGGACCTCGTCGCCGCGAATCTCGCCGACGATGATGCGGTCCGGGCGCATGCGCAGCGCGTTGCGGACGAGGTCGCGCGCGGTCACCGCACGCGCACCCTCCAGGTTCGGCGGGCGCGTCTCCAGGCGCACGACGTGCTCGTGCTCCAGGCGCAGCTCGGCCGCATCCTCCACCGTAATGACGCGCTCGGAGCGCGGGATCCACTGCGAGAGCAGGTTCAGGAAAGTCGTCTTGCCGGAGCCGGTACCACCGGTCACGATCAGGTTGGCACGCCCCTTCACCCTTTGCTGCAGGTAGTCGAGCGCCGCCTGGCTGGCGGTGCCGCTGCGCACGATGTCCTCGGAGCTCAGGGCGTGCTTGCGGAACTTGCGGATCGACAGGCAGGGACCGTCCAGCGCGATGGGCGGGATGATGGCGTTGACGCGCGAGCCGTCCGGCAGGCGCGCGTCGACCATCGGCGTGGACTCGTCCACCCGGCGGCCGACCGGCGAGAGGATGCGCTGGATCACGCGGATCACGTGCGCGTCGTTGACGAAGCGCACCGAGGCGGTGGCAAGCACGCCGGCGCGCTCGATGAAGACGTGGTTCGGCCCGTTGACCACGATGTCGTTGACCGAGTCGTCGTCGACCAGGGTCTGGATCGGACCGTAGCCCATCAACTCGTCGCGGGCATCCTTGGCCAGGGTCTCGCTTTCCCGCGCATTGACCGGCAGGCGTTGCTGGGTGACATAGAGCCGCACCTGGTCGGAGACGAAGCGTTCCACCCGCTGGGCGTCCCAGCGGTCGATGTCCAGGTTGCGCTCCTCGATCTGCGCGATCAGGTTGCGATGGATCGCGCTCTTGAGCTGCTGGTATTGGTCCGACAGGCGGAACCGGGTGATCTGCTCTGGCGTGCTCATGGCGCCGGCGCGCGACCTAGTTGTTGAACAGCCGGCCGAGCAGGCCGCCTGAGGGTGCGATCGGGGCCGCCGGTTCGCCGGCCAGCAGCGCCGCGGCAAGCTGACGAATGCCGGCGCAGTACTCGTCCTTGGGGCTGCAGACGAACATCGGCTCACCCTGGTTCATCGCCTGGATCCGGTTGGATGGCAGCGTGGCCAGCGTCGCAGCCACCGGGATCTCCAGCAGCTCGGAAAGGTTCTGCGGCTCCAGCCCGACGCGCTTGCGGTAGTTGTCGACCACCAGGCCGATCCGGTCGAGCGGGCAGTCGTCCATGCGCAGTGCGCGCAGCAGGTACTTGCTGTGCCGCGACTTGAGGATCGACTGGTCGGTGACGAACAAGCTGCGGTCACAGGCGCCAAGCAGGCCGCGGATCACGTCGATCGGCAGGTGGCCGTCGAAGGAAATCACGATGCAGCTGAAGAGCCCCTTGAGCACGGTCAGCAGCTGCACCAGCTCGTCGCCGTCGATATGCGGCCGCCCGATCAGATCCTCGGGCAGACTCAGCACGTACAGGCCGCTGCCGTGGCGCGCGAAGGCGGTGTCGACCAGTGTGGCGTCGCACCGGTTGCCATCGTTGATGGCGTCGAGCACACCGTAGGTCTGATTCAGGTTCAGGAAGATGTTCGCCGCACCGGCCGGAACGGCGATGTCGACCAGCAGCACCCGTTCGTTGCGACCCAGGCGCTCACCGATCGCCAGAGCCAGGTGCTCGGCCAGGAACGCGATGCCGTCGTAGGGAAGTGCGGCGGTGACACCGAAGAGGCGACCCTGCTTGCGGCCGGCCACGCTGACCGGCGCCGTGCGCCGCAGCAGGCGCCCGAGCAGGGCCGCGAGGTTCGCCTCGTCGCGCTTGAGCACGAAGAAGTCGCGCGCGCCGGCCCGCATCGCGGCGAGCATCATCGCCGGGTCGCCGTCCTGGCCCAGGCCGGCCACCGCCATGTCCGGAATGCGTTCGAGCAGGCGCTCGATCAAGGCCGCGCGTTCCGGTGCACTGCCCGGCGCGAACTCGAAGAAGACCACGTCGACCCGACCGGCCGCCTGGATGCGCTCCAGCAGGTCCTCCACGTCGAGGGGTCTGGCCAGCGAGAACTCCGCGCCGGGCGCGGCATTCTGCAGCCAGCTCAGGAATGCGGGGTCATCCGCGACCACCAGGGCCTGGGTTCTCATGCCTGTGCGAACTCGGTCAGCGGGTGAACCCGTAGGCGTCGGTGTCGAATTCGCCCTTCTCCTCGAGGATCAGGCCAGCAAAGCCCGGGCGGTAGCTGTCGTACTTGGTGCCCGGCAGTGCCGGCAGCTTGGCCTCGCGGGCGATCGGACGCACCAGGTGCGGCGTCACCACCATGATCAGCTCCTTCTCCGACCGGTCGTAGCTGACCGACTTGAAGAAGGCGCCAAGGATCGGGATGTCGGCCAGGCCGGGGACCTTGTCGACATTGGCGATCAGGTTGTTGCTGACCAGGCCGGAGATCACGAAGCTCTCGCCGTCACCGAGTTCCACGGTGGTCTCGGTGCGTCGGACGGTCAGCGCCGGCACCGCCACGCCGCCGATCTGGATGCCCGCGGTGAAGTCCAGGTCGCTGACCTCGGGCGCCACCTTGAGCGCGATGCGGCCCTTGCCCAGGACGGTCGGCGTCAGCGGCAGGCGCACGCCGAATTCCTTGTACTCGACGGTGATCGCCGCGCCGCCGCCCACTCCCGAACCGGACTGGCTGACCGGGATGGGGAACTCGCCACCGGCCAGGAAGGTGGCGGTCTGCCCACTCATCACCGTGAGGCTGGGCTCGGCCAGCACGCGGACCACGCCGCGGCTCTCCAGCAGGCTCAGGCGTCCACCCAGGCTCTCGCGGTTGCCGATGTCGGTCGGCCCGACCAGCAGGTTGAAGGCGTTGTTGATCAGGTTGTCGGTCGGCAGGGGCGAGGAGAAACGCACCGTGCCGTCGATCCCGTTGCGGAAGTAGTCCAGGTTCAGGCCGTAGCGCTTCGCCGTCGTGCGATTGACCTCGGCGATCTTGATCTGGGTCATCACCTGGAAGTCGCCTTCCACCGCGCTATCGTCCACCAGGGCGTCACCGGCAGCAGCGGCGGTCTTGGCGCGGCGGTAGGCGAGCAGGTTGGGCAGCTTTCCGTCGAGGCGCACACCGCGCTCGATGCTGGCGTTGGCCAGTTCGGGGTCCGCCTTGGCCAGCTTCTCGGGGTCCACGACGGCGCCGACCTTGATGCGAAATTCCTTGGGGATCGCGCCGGTCTTGGTCCATACCAGCAGGCTGGTCAGGCCCAGCTTCTTGCCGGTCACCAGCAGCTCGCGGCCGTTGATGACATTGACGTCGGCGATGCTCGGATCCCCGACGGCGACGCGGGTGATGCCGGCCGCTTCGCGCAGCAGCTTGTGCGTGCCCATCTCCACCGGGACCAGCACCTTTTCCGGCGCCGCGGTGGCGGGCGTGCCGGCCAGCGCCAGCCAGATCAGCGCGGCGGTCAGTCCCTGCAACGACCTGCGGATGCCCTTGTAGAAATTCATATGTGACTGCCCTGTCCCCGGTTCCCTCTGTCCCGGCACCGGCCTGGTGCCTGTCTGGCCGCCGCTCCATCCACCGCTGTGGTCGGAGCTCATGGCGTCACGGTCTGCATCTCGGTGGCGCGGTAGACGTAGATCTTTTGACGCACCACCTGTTTCTTCTGCGCCGGCGGCAGTTCGATACGGGACAGCTGGGCCGCGGTGTAAGCCAGGTCCGGCACCTTCTTGGCGGCCTCCTGCTTGAGCGCCGCCTCGCTCAGCGGTAGCGCCGCGTTTGCCGCGTCCGTGGTCGCGGTCGCCGTCGGCAGTCCCTCCGGGGTCGGCGAGCCGTCAGCTGCGCGGGCCATGCCGTGCAGGGCCAGGCGCAGCTCGCCCAGGCTCGCACCCAGCATCAGACGGGTGGTGTCGACCTCGGGGACGGCGAGC
>CAMLNE010000272.1 GCA_946481265.1 uncultured Panacagrimonas sp.
CACGTCCTCGACGCACGGCCATCGCTCGATCCCCCTGTGAGAAATGCGGGCTAGCCGCGGCGCGCAGCGCCGTACCGCATCGAGGTCGGCCCGGTGCGAGGCGCGCTGCGCGCGCGGCGCACCGGGCGGCCGCATGGCTAGGTCGCGGCCTTCGCTTCACCGCCGAGCGCCTCGAGCAGGTCGGCGAGCAGCTTGCCCAGCTCGCCGGTCATCAAGGTGAAGTCCGCATCGAAGCGTTCGTCGGCATTGCCCTGCGGCTCGTTCTCGGCGCGGTCCTGCTCGATGGTCTCGAAGCGCACGCGACGCAGCACGCCGGGGTCGGCGAGCACAAAGCGCATGCGATCGTTCCAGGTGAGCCCGAGGCGCGTGACGGACTTCCCGTCCTTGACGTGGCGGCGCACGTCGTCTCCCTCCAGGCCGTGGCGCGCGAAGCGCACGGCGGCCGGATCGTCGCCGCCACTCTTCATCTCGCAGTCCTGGTCGAGCGAGAAGTGTCCCGGGCAATCGCCAGCGGCGAGCCAGGCCGTCATGCAGCTCATCGTCGACTGCGCGGTGTCGAGGGGATAGAAGGGACATTCGCCGAGCGTGTCGCGCAACAGCGTGATCACCTCGTCGCCACGCTTGGCGCTGGATGAATCGACGATCAGCCAGCCGGCCTGCGCGTCGATCCATACGCGGGTGGCGCGCCGCCGCGCGAAGGCCTTGGGCAGCAGTTCCGAGGTGATCTGCTCGCGGATCTCGCGCATCTGCTTCTTGCCGGGCTTGAAACCCATGCGCGCCTCGATCTGCTCCGCCTTGGCCTTGGCCGCGTCCTTCACCACCGAGGTCGGCAGCAGCTTGGTCTCGGTACCCAGCGCGAACAGGAGCTGGTGACCCTGGCCATAGACGAGCTGGCCGTCATCGCGCGGGGACACCCAACCCTGGCTCTGCATCGCCAGCCCCGTGCAGGGCTGCAGGGTGCGGGTGGCGAGCTGCTGTTCGAAGCTGCCGGGCGACATCGACCAGGAACCCTCCAGTCGATACGGCAGAAGGTTGCGGAACCACATGCGGCACACCGCCTGAAGATCAAAAAGGGCGGCGATGATAGCCGCGGCCGGAGATCAGGGGGTCGCCTGCGGGCGCGGCGGTACCCCGGCGGCGACGCGCACGCACATCCTGCGGCCGCCACCTTCGGACGTCCGCTGCGCCGCGCACAGAGCCCGGATCAGCGTTCCGCGGCGGCCTGCAGCGCCTCGACCAGCAAGGCGCGGCTGACCTTCTGCTGCAGGTCGGCCGGATGCTCGAGGTCGAGCCGACGCAGGTCCTCAAGGAAGGCCGCGGGCGGCGTCGGCGCGAACAGTCCCTTGAGGGCCAGGCGCCATCGGGGCGTCCTGGCCACCGCCGCCTTCACCGCGGTCAGGGCCCGGGCCAGGCGACGTTCCTGCTCGGTGAAGTCGCTGCCGAACGGGTATTCGGGCAGCTGCCCGCGTCGCGTCGCCTCGTGCAGCCGCTCCGCCAGTGCCTCGGGCGTGTTGTGGCGGAAGGCATCCGCGATGCGATAGCCGGGCTCGATGCGGCCGCTGGCCTGCAGCTGCGCCAGCAGCGCCGGCTGGAAACGCGAATCGGCGATGTGGAGCAGGCGCTTGGCGACCTCGCCGTCGGACTGCGCACGCAGGTCGGCGATGCCGTACTCGGTGATGACGATGTCGCGCAGATGCCGCGGGATGGTGCAGTGCGCGTAGGCAGCGAGCAGGTTACTGCTCGCCGCGCCGCCTTCCGGCGTGCGCGTGGCGCGCAGCAGCAGGATCGCGCGACCGGTGTGCAGCTGGTGTGCCTGGGAGACGAAGTCGTACTGGCCGCCCACGCCGGAGACCACGCGCCCGTCGGCCAGCCCGTCGGACACCACGGCGCCGTTGAGCGTGACCATCATGGCGGTGTTGATGAAGCGCGCATGGATGCGCTGCTCGCGGTACAGGCCAGGATCGAGATCGAGCTGGTTGACCTTGTTCACGCCGGTCATGCAGATCGTGTCGCGCTGCTCCTGCGACATCGCGCGCAGGCCCTCGTAGAAATCGCGCGGGCCCAGGAAGAAGCCGCCATGCAGCACGACGCCGCGCCGCAGGCACCGGCCCAGCGCCTTCTGCGCCATCGCCGCGCGCGCCTGCGGGTCCGCCACGTTGGCAGGTGCCCGGCTGCCATCGGCGAACAGCAGCTGGCCCCTGTCGTAGCGCACGTCGTCACGGAACAGGCCGTGATGCTGGAGCACGGCGAAGTCCTGCCCGCGCAGCGCGCGCACGCCCAGGCGCTCGAAGCCGTCGAGCACCGTCGGCTCGAGATGCTCCGGATCGCAGGCGCCCTCGTTGACGAGCTGCTGCAACGCCTGGAAATCGTAGACGCGACGCTTCAGGACGCCGGCACGCATGAGCCGCCAGAACCCGTCGGTGAACATCTCGGTGGCGCCGTACAGGCCGGCCTGGAAAGGCGCGACGCCGCCGCAGTCGTCGATCGTCGCGCCGTAGCGCTGCGGTGCACCCAGCGCGTCAAGCGCGTCGCGATAGTCCGGGTTGTGCAGGTGGCGCAGCTGCAGCGCGTGCACCACGGCGTCGCCGAGGCTGCCGATACCGATCTGCAGGGTGCCGCCATCGCGCACCAGTGCCGAGGCGTAGAGGCCGATAGCATGATCGGGCGCGGCCACCGGCGTCTTGGGCGTCGGGAACAACGCGGAGTAGCCGCGCGCATCGTCCAGCACCAGGTCGAAGGTCTCGGCTGCGACCTCCGCGTCCAGCGCCATGTAGGGAAGGTGCGGGTTCACCGCGGCGACCACCGCGATGCGCCGCTCGCCCCGCGCCTGCGCCTCGCGCATCAGCGCCACGAGCTCGGGTCCTGTGTCCGGGTTGCAGCTCAGGCTGTAGCGCGGCCCGGCGGTGGTCTGGCGCTGGGCGACCGCCTGCATCACCACGTTGCAACCCTGCGCGAACACGTCGCGCGCGGCGAAGGTGTAGTTGGTGGAGATGTAGTCGCGCTGTGCCTGGGCGTTGGCCAGCCGGCTGCCGGGACGCAGGAAGAATTCCATCACGCGCACATTCGCGGGCAGGCGGCCGGCGCCGGCATCCCTTGCATAGTCCAGTTCCGCCACGCCGGCGAACACGCGCTCGAGGAAGGGACCCAGGAAGGCGGCCTCGAGCGAAGAACCGGGCACCGGCTTCTCCAGCGTCAGCGCGGTCAGCAGCGTGAGCCGGATCGAGGGATCGGCCTTGGCCCTCGCATAGAGCGCGTTGACCAGCTGCACCGGCTTGCCCAATCCCAGCGGCAGGCCGACGCGCAGATCCGGCCCGACCCGCGCGAGGATCTCGTCGATGCAGGCCTCGACGTCAGCAAGGATTCGCACGGCGGGTGGCAGGTCGGTCATGACGGAAGCCCGCATTCTGCCGATGCGACGCGACCCGCGCAGGGGACGGGCGCCGGCCACGGGCCTGGGTAGACTGCGGTGCCGGATCCCTTTTTTCGTGGCGCCTGCAGCCAGACGCGTCCGGATCCTACGCGTAGAGGAGGGTGAGTTGGACGAGAAGATCAGCGTCCTGGTGCCGACATATCGCCGCAACCTGCAGCTCGGTGCGCTGCTCGAGGATCTCGCGCGGCAGACCCGCCTGCCGGACGAGGTGGTGGTGGTGGACAACGACGCGGCCGGTGGTGCCGCCGGGATCGTGCGCGGGTTCGCGGCGCGTGCGCCGTTCGCGGTCCGCTACGACATCCAGCCTGAAAAGAACATCTCGTTGACGCGCAACCGCGCCGTCGAGCTGGCGGGTGGCAGCTGGATGGCGATGCTCGATGACGACGAACGGGTCGGCCCCGACTGGCTCGCCCTGATGATGGATTGCGCCCGCGAGCACGCGGCGGATGGCGTGCTCGGGCCCCTGGTCTGCCGGCCACCGGCCGACGCGCCGGCATGGATCCACAGGGGTCGCGTCTATGCACTGCCGCGTGCCCAGACCGGCAGCATCGTCGCGCTCAATCGCATGTGGGTGCACAACTGCGTGCTGCGCGCCGGGCATGTCCGGCGACAGTCGCCTGCCTTCGATCCGGCGCTCGGCATCTCGGGCGGCGAGGACGGCGACTTCATGACGCGCCTGGCCGCGGACGGGGCAAGGCTGATCTGGTGCGACGAGGCGGTCGCGACCGAGCCCGTGTCTGCGGAGCGCCTCAACCTGAAGTGGGTGCTGCTGCGCGCCTATGCCGGCGGACAGGGTCACGCCTCGTGCTGGCGTCGCGGCCGTTACGGGGCGCTCGGCTGGCATGCGTGGCCGGTGTACATCGGCGGCGCGCTCGCCAAGTGCCTGCTGGCGGCGGTCCTGAGCCTGCTGACGCTGCCGCTGGGTTTCCACCACGCGGTCAACTGGGCGCGCCGATCGGCGGCGAACGCCGGCAAGCTGTCCGCCTTGTCGGGCAGGCGCTACCTGGCCTATGCCGCGGCGCCGGGCGGATCGCCGTCGGCCGGATCGCCGCGTTGAGACAGCCTTCAGGGACGGACCCGGCCAGCTGTTGCCGGCCGTGGGGTTTTTCCCGGATCCGGCCGATCCGGTGGATGAACGTGCGCAGCTGCCTTTCCGCGTCGCGACGTCCCGGGCCACGGGGGCCCGTGGACCGGCCCTTGTTCCCCGGCCGGACGTGCATCGCCAAGGACCCATAAAAAACCCCCTCCGCCGAGGACCGGGGGAGGGGTCGCAAGCTGGACGTGGATCTCAGCCCTTCATCTGCACCTGCTCATGCGCGGGATGCAGGCTGGCCTTGGCGCTGGGGCGCGCGTCCATGCGCTGGAACCAGGCATTGAGGTTCTTCAGCTCGGGGTCGAGCGGCTGGCCGACGCCGGCGGCGAAGTCCACGCAGCAGTACAGGATCAGGTCGACCAGGCGCAGCTGGTTGCCGGAGATGAACTCGCGACCGCCGATCAGGCCGTCCAGCCACTTCAGGTTGCGCTTGGCACCGGCCTTCAGGCCCGGGGCCGCTTCGGGGATCACGTGCGTGCGGTCCTTGAACAGCTCGAAGCCCTCGGCGAAGCGGAAGCCGTTGTACATGTACTCGGTGATGCCGAGTTCCACGCGGCGCTGCCACATGCGCGAGATCGCCTTCTCCTCGGCGTTGTTGCCGACCAGCGACTTGCCCGGGTTGATTTCGTCCAGGTACTCGCACATCGCCACGGTCTCGCTGATGACGGTGCCGTTGTCGAGCTCCAGCGCAGGCACCTGGCCGGCCGGATTCTTGTCCGTGTACGGCGGCTTGCGGTTTTCGCCGCCGAGCAGGTCGTGTTCCTGCATCGGGATATTGATGCCCTTCTCGATCAGGAACATGCGCACCATGCGCGGATTCGGGCCAAACGAGTTCAGCAGCTTCATGACGAGTCTCCTCTTTCCACGTGGGGGTATTCGGTCCGCACGACGGACCGTCGAGGCGGAATGTCGATGTTCCCGCGACGGCGCGTCAAGGCGCCATAAGGGATTGCCCTTGCCATCGCCCCTGCGCCTCGCCGCTTGCCCGCGCCGCAGGTCGCAGGCGGCGGGACGGACCGCCTCTATGTGCTGCGGTGCACCGCCACCGGACCGAAGCCCTGGCATACGGGGGTCAGCGACAAGGTGTTGACATTGACGTGCGCCGGGCGCGTCGCCACCCAGTGCACGGTATCGGCCACGTCGTCGGCAGTCAGCGCCTGCGCGTTCTCGTAGACCTTCCCGGCGCGGGCATCGTCGCCGCTGAAGCGCACATTGGAGAACTCGGTACCGCCTGCCAGGCCCGGCTCCACGTCGGTGACGCGGATCGGCGTCTGGTAGAGGTCGGCGCGCAGGTTGAGGGAAAACTGGCGCACGAACG
>CAMLNE010000273.1 GCA_946481265.1 uncultured Panacagrimonas sp.
GCGTCCTTCTTGGCCACCGCGGTGACCAGGACGACGGTGTCATCCATGCGCACGACCACCGACGCGGAGGCCTGGCGCGCGATATGCCCGGTCTCGAGCGTGACGCTATGCGCGCCGTAGGGGAAGGTCTTGGTGACGGGGGTGGCGGGCAGCGCGGGAATTCCCATTATTCAGGCTCGCAGGTGGAAGACGAAGGAGGAGCGACTCGCAAACAAAACTGCGCCGCTTAGCGGCGCAGTCCGAGTTCGGCGATCAGCTTCGTGTAGCGCGCTTCGTCCTTGCGCTTCAGGTAGTCCAGCAGGCTGCGACGCTGGTTGACCATCTTGAGCAGGCCGCGCCGGGAATGGTGGTCCTTGGCGTGCTGTTCGAAGTGACCGCCCAGATCCGAAATACGCGCGGACAGAAGGGCCACCTGCACCTCGGGCGAGCCCGTATCGTTGTTGCCGCGGGCGTACTTCTGAACCACGCCCTGCTTCTGTTCTACCGAAAGGGTCATCTCAAACACTCCAAACCTAGATTGTTGTCTTAACAAAGCTCGTCATTCTAGCTGGCCGGACGCCAGCGCCTCAAGCCGCAATCGTCCCGCCGAGCCAGCGTTTTGGGCTCAGGCGCCCATCTGGGCCGAATTGCCCCACTGCCCGCAGCATTCCGGCCCCATCCATCACCGCGACCGGCACTTCGCCGACTGCATCAGGGGGTTGTGCGCAGTCGATCGCCTGCCCGCGCCAGATCCGGTGCAGGGCCTCCGGGGAAAGGCGGACCTGCGGCCAGTGCCGAACCGCGCACGACAGCGGCAGGAGGGTCGAGTCCAGTTCGGCCCGATCCCGGGCGGCCAGCTGCGCAAGTTCGTCCACGGTCCACATCCGGGCACTTGAAAAGGGCCCGACGCAGGTGCGCCGCAGGCCCGCCAGGTGCGCGCACTGGCCCAGCGCGGCTGCCAGATCCTCGACCAGGGTGCGGATGTAGGTGCCCTTGGAGCAGGTCACTGTCGCCTCGATCAATCCTTCCTCGTCCAGGCGGAAATCCAGTGCGTGGATGTGCACCTGGCGCGGCGCGCGCTCGACCTCGGTCCCCGCGCGGGCGAGCTCGTACAGGCGCCGGCCCTCGTGCTTGAGCGCGGAATACATGGGGGGAACCTGGAGGATGGGGCCCAGGAAGCGCGACTTGACCGCTTCGAAGTCACCAACCCCCACCCCCGCCGGCTCGGAAGTCGCGATCACTTCGCCTTCGGCATCGCCGGTGGAGGTGCGGCTGCCGAGGCTCACCCGCGCCAGGTAGGTCTTGTCGGACTCCAGCAGCAGCCCGCAGAGCTTGGTGGCCTCACCGAAGCAGACGGGCAACATGCCGGTGGCCAGCGGGTCCAGGCTGCCGGTATGGCCTGCCTTGTCCGCTTCGAACAGCCGTCGGACCTGTTGCAAGGCCTGGTTGGAGCTCAGGCCGAGCGGCTTGTCGAGCAGCAGGATGCCGTCGATCGCGCGACGTGGCGCGCGGCTCCGCGGTTGATCAGTCCTGGTCACTTTCCGTCGTCGGCTTGCGGTCGGACGCCACCGCATCGCGGATCAGGCGGGTCAGCCTGTCGGCCTGGCGGATCTGCGTGTCCGCCCGGAAGTGCAGCTGGGGCGTGTAGCGCATGCGCAGGCGCGCACCCAGTCCTTTGCGCAGCAGCGGTACTGCGCCATGCAAGGCCTTCACGGCCTGCGCGAGTTCCTCCTCAGACTTGAGTGAGCTCACCAGCACTGTGGCATTGCGCAGGTCGGGCGAGGCGTCGACCTGCGTGATCGATACGCCGGCCAGCCGCGGATCCGTCAGCGTGCCGACGATCAGTTCCGCCAGCTCGCGCTGGATCTGCGTATTGATGCGCAGCTTGCGCGGATATTCTCTCCTGCGGGCACCGTTCGAAATGATCTGCGCATGGCTCAGTCGCGACCCGGCGCCCCGGGCGGGAAGAACGCGCGATACGGCCGCGCCTCGTCCACCGCCCGCGCAAAGGAGGGCCGGCCCAGCAAGCGCTGTCGGTAGGCGCTGGCTTCGGGAAACCTCGACCCCATCGGATGGACCCAGTCCGCATAGAACAGCGCCGGCGCCGCCGCGCAGTCCGCGAAGCCGAAGCCCGAGGTCAGCGCCCACTCCCTTCCGCGCATCGCGCCGTCCAGCCAGGCATACGCGGAATCGAGCAGCTCGCGGGCTTCGCCCACGCCCTGCGGGTCGCGGGATGCTGGAGCGCGCAGCGCGTCGAGCACGATCTTCTGCATGGGCGTCATGACGTAGTTGTCGAAGAAGCGATCCATCGTCCGCGCCTCGAGCGCTGCATCGTGCTGCCGCGAAAGCAGCGGCGAAGCGCCCGGGTGATGCAGATCGAGGTACTCGATGATGATGCTCGCCTCCACCACCGTCCGGCTTCCGTCGACCAGCACCGGCATGCGCCGGAGCGGCCATAAGACGGCATGCTCGGCTGCGACCTGCGGAGTATCCGGCGACAGCATCCTGAACTCGAACGGCGTCGCGTTCTCGTACAGGGCGATCAGGACCTTCTGGCAATAGGACGAAAAAGGATGCCCGTAGACCTTCAGCGACATTCCCACGCCTCCTTGCCCAGGCCCTGGTTCGAGGCGTCACCGGGTCGCGAGGACCCGGATGCACCCGCTCAGGCTTCGGCCTTGACCGTTCGCTTGACTTCCACGCGGTCGAAACATTCGATCTGGTCGCCGGCCTTCACGTCGTTGTAGTTCTTCACGCCGATGCCGCACTCGGTGCCGGCCTCGACCTTCTGAACGTCGTCCTTGAAGCGGCGCAGCGACTCGAGCGTGCCCTCGTAGACCACCGCCTGGTTGCGCAGCACACGGATCGGCAGATTGCGCTGCACGGCGCCTTCGATCACCAGGCAGCCGGCGATGTTGCCGAACTTGCTGGAGCGGAAGACGTCGCGCACCTGCGCGATACCCACGATCTGCTCGCGGATTTCGGTGCCGAGCAGACCCTGGATGGCATCGCTCACATCGTCGATCACCTGATAGATGATCGAGTAGTAGCGAACGTCGATGCCGCTGTCCTGGATGCGCTTGCGCGCCACGTTATCGGCGCGCACGTTGAAGCCGATGATGATGGCCTTGGAGGCAAGGGCGAGATCCACGTCGGACTCGCTGATGCCACCAATGGTCGCCGACAGCACGTTCACGCGCACTTCCGCGCTGGGCAGCTTGCGCAGCGCTTCAGCCAGCGCCTCGGCGGAGCCCTGCACGTCCGCCTTGATCATGAGATTGAGCTGCTTGATCTCGCCTTCGTTCTCGCCCATGCGCGCGAAGATTTCGTTCATGCGCACGGTCTGCGACTGCGCGATCTTCTGCTCGCGCTGCTTGGTTTCACGCAGGATCGCCAGTTCACGTGCCTTGCGCTCGTCGGCCACGACGACGATGTCGTCGCCTGCGTCCGGCACGCCCGACAGGCCCAGCACCTGGACGGGAATGGATGGACCGGCTTCCTTCACCGGCTTGCCCGCCTCGTCGAACATCGCACGCACGCGGCCGAAATGCGGGCCGGTGAGGATCACGTCGCCCTGTCGCAGCGTACCGGCACGCACCAGCACGGTGGCGACCGGACCACGGCCCTTCTCCAGCGAGGACTCGACCACCTGGCCACGCGCGGGCACGTCGACCGCCGCCTTGAGCTCCAGCACCTCGGCCTGCAGCAGGATCGCATCGAGCAGCTCGTCGATGCCCTGGCCGGTCACCGAGGACACACCGACGATCTGAACATCGCCGCCGAAGTCCTCAGCCACCACCTCTTCCTTGAGCAGGTCGTTCTTGACGCGCAGCAGGTCGGACTGCTGCTTGTCGATCTTGGTCACGGCCACGACCATCGGCGCGCCCGCGGAGCGGGCATGCTGGATCGCCTCGCGGGTCTGCGGCATCACGCCATCATCGCCGGCCACGACAAGGATCACGACGTCGGTGATCTGCGCGCCGCGTGCACGCATGCGGGTAAACGCAGCATGGCCCGGCGTATCGAGGAATGTCACCACGCCCTTGTCGGTCTTCACATGGTAGGCGCCGATGTGCTGCGTGATGCCTCCGGCCTCGCCCGCGGCAACGCGGGTCTTGCGCATGTAGTCGAGCAACGAGGTCTTGCCGTGGTCGACATGGCCCATGATGGTCACGACCGGCGGACGCGCCTCCTGCGGCACATCCCTCTTCTCGCCTTCGACGGCCTGGATCAGGCCCTCTTCGAACTCGCTGCCCTTGACGATCTTCGCCTTGTGGCCGAGCTCCTCGACCATCAGCACGGCCGTGTCCTGGTCGAGCATCTGATTGATGGTCGCCATGACACCGTTCTTCATCATGACCTTGATGAGCTCGGTTGCCTTGATCGCCATCCGGTTGGCCAGATCCGCCACCGTGATGCCCTCCGGCACCTCAACTTCGCGCACGATCGGCGCGAGCGGCTTTTCGAACTGGTGCGCATTCTCGACGCGCACCTGTCCCGTGGGCTTGCGCTTCTTCTTGTCGCGCTTGCCGCCCTTGCCCTCGGCGACGTGCAGCTCCTGCCGATGATGGGTGCGATCGCGTTCCCGGTCCGGCTTGGCGTCGGTGGCCCCGGGCTTCTTGGCCGTGGCGGTCGGTGTCGTCACAGGCGCCGGAACTGGCGTCGCCAGCCTGGCCTCGGCGGAGCGACGCAGATTCTCCTCGGCTCGGCGGCGTGAACTTTCCGCCTCCATCTTGGCCCGGTAGATCGGGTCGTTCTTGAACCGCTCTTCGTGCTCAAGCCGGGCGCGCTCGGCGGCCTCGGCCTCGGCCTTGATCCGGGCGGCCTCTTCCTCCTGCTGCCTGCGCGCCTCTTCCTCCTCAGTGCGCAGCAGTTCTGCCTCGGCGGCGGCGCGTGCGGCGGCGGCTTCGCGCTCTGCCGCGGCCTGAGCGAGCGCCTGCTCGGCATCCACGTCCGACGGTGCTTGGACGACGACTTCCTCCGGCACCTGCGCCGCCGGCTGCTGGCCTACCGGCGGCTCGGCCTTGAACACCTTCTTCTTCCGCACCTCGACGCTGACCGTCTTGGTCGGCAGGCCACGCCCGCCACCGAGCCTGAGCTCCGACGTCTCCTTGCGCTTGAGCGTGATGCGGTTCGGGCTGGCCGCGCCAGCGGAAGCCGCCGTGCCCAGCGGAGCACGCGTCTTCTGGCGCAAGTAGCCGAGCAGGGCCATCTTGTCGGCCGACGACAGGGGGGACTTGGCGTCTTCCGCCGCGACACCGGCCTCCCGGAGCTGCGATAGCAACTCGTCGACGGGCCGCTTGAGTTCGTTGGCGAAGTTCTGGACTGTTACCGTTGACATGATGGCGTCGATTGGTTGGGGCGGCGGTCGATCAGGCATAGACCTTCTGACGTGCCGACATGATCAGCGCCTGCGCATCGCTTTCGTTCATTTCGAGTACCTCGAGCAGCTCGTCGGTGGCCAGGTCGGCGAGGTTCTCGGCGGTGACGATGCCGGCCGCGGCCAGGCCGTAGGCGAGGTCCTCGGTCATGCCTTCGACAGCCAGCAGGTCTTCCGCCGGTGCGACGTCCGCGGCACGCTCCGCCTTGGCGATGGCCTTCGTCAGGAGCACGTCCTGGGCACGAGAACGCAGCTCCTCGACGATGTTCTCGTCGAATTCCTCGATATGCAGCAGCTCCTCGGCCGGCACGTACGCGACTTCCTCAAGCGTGGTGAAGCCTTCGTCCACCAGGACGCCGGCGACCTCCGCGTCGACGTCGAGCTCGGCCATGAACAGCTCGAGCACGCCGCGATTCTCCTCGTCCTTCTTGGATTCGAGGTCGGCCGTGGTCATCACGTTGAGG
>CAMLNE010000274.1 GCA_946481265.1 uncultured Panacagrimonas sp.
CGCGATCCGCGCAGCCTGGCCAAGCGCGCCGAGGCCTACCTGAAGAGCACCGGCATCGCCGACACCGCGTACTTCGGCCCGGAGAACGAGTTCTTCGTGTTCGACGCGGTCCGCTGGGATTCCGGCCTGAAGGGCTGCTTCGTCGAGATCGACGCCGAGAACGCGTCCTGGAACTCGGGCAGGACCTACGAGCATGGCAACACCGGACACCGTCCGGGCGTCAAGGGCGGCTACTTCCCGGTGCCGCCGGTCGACAGCCTGCAGGACGTGCGCTCGGCCATGTGCGAGACGCTCGAGCAGGTCGGCATGTCGGTGGAGGTGCATCACCATGAAGTGGCGACCGCCGGCCAGTGCGAGATCGGCGTCAAGTTCGGCACGCTGATCCAGAAGGCCGACGACGTCCTCAAGCTCAAGTACGTGGTGCAGAACATCGCCCACCAGTTCGGCAAGACCGCCACCTTCATGCCCAAGCCGATCGTCGGCGACAACGGCAGCGGCATGCACGTCCACCAGTCGCTCTCGCTCAACGGCAAGAACCTGTTCGCCGGCGACGGCTACGGCGGCCTGTCGGAGACGGCGCTGTACTACATCGGCGGCATCCTGAAGCATGCCAAGGCGCTGAACGCCTTCACCAACCCGGGCACCAACAGCTACAAGCGACTGGTGCCGGGCTTCGAGGCGCCCGTCATGCTCGCGTACTCCGCGCGCAACCGTTCGGCCTCGATCCGCATCCCGTACGTGCCCAGCCCGAAGGGTCGGCGCATCGAGGTGCGCTTCCCCGACTCGACGGCCAACCCGTACTTCGCGTTCGCCGCGATGATGATGGCCGGCCTCGACGGCATCCAGAACAAGATCCACCCGGGCGATCCCTCGGACAAGGATCTCTACCATCTGCCGCCGGAGGAGGACGCGAAGATTCCGCGCGTCTGCCACAGCCTGGACATGGCGCTCGATGCGCTGGACAAGGGTCGCGGCTTCCTGACCAGGGGCGGCGTGTTCAGCGATGACCTGATCGACGCCTACATCGAACTCAAGATGCAGGAGGTCACGCGCTTCCGCATGACCACGCATCCGATCGAGTTCGAGATGTACTACTCAATGTAGCGTGCAGCCAGCTGCAGGAGAACGCCCCGGTCCCCGGGGCGTTTTTTTTGCCTGTCGCTGCGCGCGCCCCGTTGAAGGTTGATGCAGGTCAATGCGTGGGCCGGCCGCAGCGCCGATCATGAGCCTGAAGCCGCTGACCGCAATGAACGTTCTCAGAACCCTCCGCCGCACCGCCGTGCTGGTCCTCCTGCTCGCATCCGCGTGCGCTTACGCCGACGACGACTGCGAGACGCCGATGGCCGAATGGCAGCCGCGTGCCGCGGTGCTGCAACTGGCCGAACGCAGCGGCTGGCAGATCCGCCGACTCAAGATCGATGACGGTTGCTACGAGATCAAGGGCCGCGACGCGGAGGGACGCCGGTTCAAGGCCAAGCTGGATCCGGCGACGTTGGAGATCGTGAGCATGAAGCGCGAACGCCACGGTTCCGGGCCGGACGAACATACCGAGCACCGGAGAAGGAGCGAATGAAACCCACATTGCCCATGGCGATTCTCGCCGGCGCCCTGGCCGTGCCCTCGCTGGCATCCGCGCGGCCGATCGCGCTCGAGGCGCAGCTCAAGGACTACGGCGGCAACGGCGCCTACCTTGCGATCTACCTCACCGACGCCAAGGGCGCATACCAGCGCACGCTGTGGCTGGCCGCGCCCAAGACCAAGTACCGGCGCCACCTGCGCGACTGGTACAAGGCCACGGGCGGCAAGGCGAAGGTCGACGGCATCAGCGGTGCCAGCGTGGGTGCCGGCCGCACGCTGCGCGTGAGCGTCGATGTGGCCGATGCATTGCTCGACGCCGGTTTCCAGATCCACATCGATACCGCCGTCGAGGACATGAAGGACAGCCCGTCCGAAGTCGTGGTGCCCCTGACCTCCGCGGGGGCCGGCAAGGCGGTCGCCGGCAAGGGCAACGTCAAGTCCTTCCGCTACACGCTCTGAACCGCTGCGCCCGGCGATGCTGAGAACGCTGCACTCGATCCCGGGGCTGATCGTCGCGCTGCTGCTGGTGCTGGTCGCACTGTCCGGCGCGGTACTGTCGGTCTTTCCGACGCTCGAACGCATGAACGCCGGTTCGGCGGCGCTGGACGTCGCGACGCTGGCCAGCCGCGTCACCGCACAGGTGCCGGCGGTCGAGGCGATCGCGCGGCGCCCGTCGGGCACCTTCATCGCTTTCCACCTGGAGGCCGAGGAGCAGCGGATCTCGATCATCGACCCGGCCAGCGGCCGGGCGCTCGAACCCTGGCATCCGTCGACCACGCACCGCTGGCTGCGCAACCTGCACCGCAAGCTGCTGATGTCCTCCGACGCGGGGCGCATGGCGGTCGGCGTGGCGGCCGCCTGCATGCTGTTCGTGGTGATCTGTGGGCTGCTGCTGCTGGCCCATCGCATGGGCGGATGGCGGCAGCTGGCAGGCTCGGTCCGCGGCAACCGGCTGCAACGCCTGCACGACCAGACGGCGCGGATCGCGTTTGCGGGACTCACGCTGTCGGCGGCGACCGGCGTCCTGATGTCGCTTTCGACGTTCGGGTTTCTGCCCGAAGGCGCGGAAGAACCCTTCTTCGATGCACAGTCGAGTGGCGGCCCGTCGCTGGACTTGGCGCGCATGGCGGCACTGCGCTCGATCGACGCATCGCAGCTGCGCCAGCTCAAGCTGGCGAGCGCGGAAGATCCGGCCGACGTCATCGAGGTGGAGACCGTCGACGGGACCGGCATCGTCGACCCCGCCAAGGGCAGCTGGATCGCCTGGCAGCGCTTCGACGGCTGGCAGCGCCTGGACGCGACGGTGGAGATGCTGCACACCGGAGAGGGCGTGTGGTGGCTGGGCCTGCTGCTGGGCGCATCTTCCCTGAGCGTGCCCCTGCTGTCCGTCACGGGATTCCTGCTGTGGCTCGCACGCCGCCGCAGCCGGCCGCGGGTGAAGGGCAATGCGCCCTTGCGCAGCGCCGACACGCTGCTGCTCGTGGGCAGCGAGAGCAACATGACATGGGGATTCGCCCTGGCGCTGCACGACGCGCTCGTGAAAGCCGGCCTGCAGGTGCACACCGCGCCGATGAACGAGCTGAAGACCCTGGCGCCGCCGGTGCGACGGCTGCTCGTGCTGACTGCGACCTACGGCGATGGCGAGGCGCCGGACAGCGCGCGCCGTTTTCTCGCTCGGCTCCGCGCCGTGCCGGCGGCGCCCGCGGTCACGTTCGCCGTCCTGGGTTTCGGCGACCGGCAGTTCCCGCAGTTCTGCAGCTATGCGCGGGACGTACACCAGTCCCTCGCCGGACATGGACTTCAAGCCCTGGGTCCGACCGGGACCGTGGATCGGCAGTCGGAGCCGGAGTTTCTCCAGTGGTGTGAATGGCTCGGCGGCGCGCTGGGCGTGACGCCCGAGGTGCGGTACCAGCCGCTGCTGCCAACGACGACATCCCTGGAACTCGTCGGGCGCAAGGACTACGGGACCGATCCGCAGACGCGGACATCCGTGCTGCGCTTCGCGCCGGCGTCGTCCGCCGCCGGAAAGGCGCGCCGTGGCTGGCGCTTCAGGTCCAATGGACTCGCGCCCTTCGAACCGGGTGACCTGCTCGGGGTCGTTCGGCCCGGCACGGTTGCACCTCGCTACTACTCGCTCGCCAGCGGTGCATCCGATGGCGTCGTCGAGATCTGCGTGCGGCGCCAGCCTGGAGGCGCCTGTTCGCCCTGGCTCGCCGACCTGGAGCCCGGCGCCGTGATCGACGCCTTCATCCGCCCGCACGAGGCCTTCCGGCCGGACCGCGGGTCGACGCCGATCATCCTGGTGGGCGCCGGTACCGGTATCGCCCCGCTGATCGGCTTTGCCCGCCACAACGCGAAGGGCCGTCCCATGGATCTCTACTTCGGTGTGCGCAGCGCCGAGGATGGGTTCCTCTACGGGGACGAGCTGCAGCAGCTCGTCGACCAGGGACGCCTGCACACGCTGACGACGGCCTTCTCGCGCGAAACGCCGCGCGCCTACGTGCAGGACCGCCTCCTGGCCGACGCCGAACGGCTGCGCGAGCGGGTGGCGCAGGGCGCGCACATCATGGTCTGCGGGGGCCGGCAGATGGCGCAGGGCGTGGCGTCGGCCTGCGACCGGATCCTGGCGACGGCCGGCCTGTCGGTTGCACAGCTCAGACAGCAGGGCCGGTATGTCGAAGACGTCTATTGAGTGGCTGCCCGATGTGGGCCTGCAGCGCTGCCATGCCAACGGCCCGACGATGGGCACACGCTGGACGGCGCAGTTCCATGCACCGGCCGGAATTGACGTTCGCTCTGCCGCGGAGGAACTGGCCGACGCGGTCGGCGCCGTCGACGCGCAGATGTCCAACTGGCGCGCCGACTCCGACCTTTCACGACTGAACGGTGCAGCGCCCGGACACTGGGTGCCCATATCGGCCGCGCTCGCCCGGGTCCTGAAGCGCGCGCTCGCGATCGGACGCGAGACCGGCAATGCATTCAACATCGGCGTGGGCGAACTCGTCGGTGCCTGGGGCTTCGGGCCCGATGGACAAGACGGCGCGCGCGCACCGCTCGACGCGGCCCCCTGCGGATTCCTCGACGAGGTGCTGGAGATCGACGCCGCGAATCGCCGTGTGCGCCGCCACGCCGAGGTCACGCTCGACCTGTGCGGCATCGCCAAGGGTTTTGGCGTCGACGAGCTCGCCCGCGTACTCGACCGTCACCGCGTGGGGTCGTGGCTGGTCGGCATCGATGGCGAGATGCGCGCGCGCGGCAGCAAGCCGGACGGGATGGCGTGGGCGATCGCGATCGAGGCGCCCGAGTTCGATCGACGCTCGGCAATGGGCGTGATCGAACTCGCAGACGCGGCGATCGCGACCTCGGGTGACTACCGCCACTGGCGACAGGTGGGTGACGAGCGCATCGTGCACACGATGGACCCGCGCAGCGGCGCACCGCTGCGCAACCGCGTGGCCGGCGTGACCGTGATCGCGCCGGATTGCATGGAGGCCGACGCCTACGCCACCGCGCTGATGGTGCTTGGACCCGATGCCGGATGCGCGATCGCCGAACAGCGAGGGCTCGATGCGCTTTTCGTGCAGCGGGAGCCCGACGGGCTTCGCACATGGGGCACCGGCTGCTTCGCGACGCTGCCCGCATGAGCGTTTCATGGCGGCGCGGCAGACCCGCGTGTGGCCGACCGGTCCGGGCTGTCACAGAATGGCGTTCCCCTTCGCCTGATATGCGGGAACACCATGATCGTATTCGTCAGCGGCGCCACCGCCGGATTCGGAGAAGCCATTGCACGGCGCTTCGCGCGTGACGGCGCGAGTCTGGTCATCTGCGGACGTCGCGCCGATCGCCTGCAGCGCCTGGCATCGGAACTCGCGGTGCCGGTACACGCCCTGGAGTGCGACGTGCGCGATCGACCGGCGGTGGAAGCAGCGGTCGCCGCCATCCCGCCCGAATTCGCGGCGATCGACCTGCTGGTGAACAACGCTGGCCTCGCCCTGGGCCTGGAGCCCGCGCATCGCGCCTCGCTCGACCAGTGGGAGCAGATGGTGGACACCAACATCAAGGGTCTGCTGACGCTCACGCGCGCGATTCTGCCGGGCATGGTCGCGCGGGGACGAGGCCACGTGATCAACATCGGCTCCACCGCCGGTGAATGGCCCTACCCCGGCGCGAACGTCTACGGCGCGACCAAGGCGTTCGTGCGCCA
>CAMLNE010000275.1 GCA_946481265.1 uncultured Panacagrimonas sp.
GCGATCCGCGGCTTTCTACTGCCGCTTCACGCAAGCCGGTGAACCTGTTCGGCATGGACCGCGAGCGGCTGCGCGAGCAGTTCGCATCCATCGGCGAGAAGCCCTGGCGCGCCGACCAGATCATGCAGTGGATCTATCGTCGGGGCATCGACGACTTCGGCGGCATGAGCAACCTGTCGAAGGACCTGCGTACGCGCCTCGAAGCGAGCTTCGTGGTGCGTCCGCCGGAACTGCTCACCGAACAGAAGTCCGCCGATGGCACGCGCAAATGGGTGCTCAAGGTGGGTGGCGGCCAGGCGATCGAGACCGTCTTCATCCCCGAGGGCGATCGCAGCAAGTGGACCTGGGATGACGGCCACGCGGCGAACGCGGGGGGCGGCGGCCGCGCGACGGGACGGTCCCGACCCGGTGCAGGTGCGTCCCCGCTGCCCAGCGTCGACAAGCGCTACCGCGGGACGCTGTGCATTTCCTCGCAGGTCGGCTGCGCCATGGATTGTGCGTTCTGTTCCACCGCCCAGCAAGGCCTGAACCGCAATCTCGACACGGCGGAAATCGTCGCGCAGGTATGGTTCGCGGCCAAGGCCCTGGGCGGTGACTTCCAGAACGAACGCGTCATCTCGAACGTGGTCTTCATGGGCATGGGCGAGCCGCTGGCCAATTACAACGCGGTGCTGCCGGCAGTGAAGATCCTGCAGGACGATTTCGGTTTCGGCCTGTCCAAGCGTCGCGTCACGGTATCGACCTCGGGGCTGGTGCCCTTCATCGACCGCCTGCGCGAAGACGTCGACACGGCGCTGGCGGTATCGCTGCACGCTCCGAACGACGACCTGCGCAACGTGCTGGTCCCGATCAACAAGAAGTATCCGGTCGCCGAACTGATGGACGCCTGCCGCCGCTACACCGCGCATCGCGACCACAAGATGCACATCGTCTATGAGTACGTGATGCTTGACGGCGTCAACGACTCTCCCGCGCTGGCGCGCGATCTGGCCCGCCTGCTCAACGGCATGCCGGCCAAGGTCAACCTGATTCCGTTCAATCCCTTTCCCGAGACGCGCTTCAAGCGCAGTCGTCCGGAAGCGATCGAGGCCTTCGCCGGCATCCTGCGCAGCAAGAACATCCTGGCCACCACGCGCAAGACACGTGGTGACGACATCGACGCGGCGTGCGGCCAGCTGGTGGGCAAGGTGCTCAACAAGCAGAAGCGCCGCCTGTCCGACATTCCCGTGAGGGCGGGATGAAGGCCGCACGCGTCGCTCGCCCTGCTCCGATCCCCACGCATGCGGCCGCGTGGGGCCCCTCGTCGTCAGCTCGCGCCGGGTCCTGCGACCAGCTGGTGGGCAAGGTGCTCAACAAGCAGAAGCGCCGCCTGTCCGACATTCCCGTGAGGGCGGGATGAAGGCCGCACGCGCCCTGATCGTGGCGCTGCCATGCCTGCTGGCCGGCTGCGTGACGGTCAACTCGACAGGGCCGGTGATCGCCAAATCCCAGCCGGCGCCGCGCGCCGAGCCGGATCTGCAGGAAGCGGCGCGCCTGAACACCGACCTGGGCATCAACTACGCGCGCGCAGGCAACTTCGACGTGGCGCTCGACAAGTTCCAGCGCGCCATCGAGCAGAACGCGAACTACGCGCCGGCCCATGCCGGCATCGCCTTCATCCATTCGCAGCGGCGCGAGAACGACAAGGCAGAGCTGCACTACGAGCGGGCACTGCAGCTGCAGCCGGACGATCCGATCACGCGCAACAACTTCGGGGTCTTCCTGTGCGGGCAGGAGCGCTACGAGAAAGCCGAGAAGCTGCTTCTGCAGGCTGCCAAGAGCCCGAACTATCGCGAACCGGAACGCGCCTATACCAACGCCGGCGTGTGCGCGCGCCGCACGGCGGACCTGGACAGGGCCGAAGCGCATCTGCGCGAGGCGCTCAAGCTTCGTCCCGAGTTTCCCGAGGCGCTGCAGCAGATGGCATCACTGCTGCTGGAGCGCAGGGACTACGCGCGTGCCCGCGTCTTTCTCCAACGCTACGAGAAGGTCGGGGCCGCCACCGCTTCGACGCTGTGGATCGGCGCCAGCATCGAATCCGCGCTCGGCAATGAGTCCGCCGCGGCCGAATACCGGCGCCGCCTGCGCGCCGAGTTCCCCGATTCCGAAGAAAGTCTGAGCACGCCGGGTCCGTCCGCCTCATGAACGCCGAACAAGCCACCACCGATACCGCCGCCACGACCCACGGCAGCCCGGGCGCGACGATCCGCGCCGCGCGTACCCAGGCGGGACTTTCGCTCGAGGAACTGGGATCGCGCACGCGGCTGACGCGGCAGACGCTCGAGGCGATGGAGGCCGACGCATTCGACCAGCTGCTCGAGCCCGTCTACGTGCGCGGCTACTACCGCAAGTGCGCGCGCATCCTGGAGATCCCCGACCAGCCGCTGGTCGATGCCTACGACCGGCTGTACACGCCACCGCCGAAGATCGCGCCGCCGCGCCTGCGCCTGGCCTCCGGCGGCGACCTGGGGTCCTCGCCGCGGCTGTCCGCGCGCCTGGCCATCCTCGCCCCGCTGGCCGCGATCGCGATCATCTCGGTGATCTGGATGCTGCGCCAGGCCTCGCCACCCGATGCACCGCCGCCGACGGTCACGATGCTCGAGTCCGGCAGCGACGCCGACAGCGTGATCCTGACCTCTCCGCCTGTGGACGAGCCTGCCGCCGGCATGGACGCCGGCGCGCCGGTCCCCCCGCCGTCGAGTGCCGCGAGCGATCCCGCCGCACCGCCACTGCCCGCGGATACCGCTGCCGAAGATGCGCTGGCCACCGCAGAACCGGTCGAACCGCCTGAACCGGCCGCGCCGACGCCGGTGGGCACGCAGCTGGTGATCGAGTTCGAGTCGATTTCCTGGGCACGCGTGGAGGACGCCAACGGCAAGTCGCTGCTGTCGGGCGTGATCTCGGCCGGTGAGAAGCAGGTGCTGGACGGCAAGCCGCCGTACTCGGTGTTCCTGGGCAACGCGCCGGGAGTGAACGTGCTCTTCGGTGGCGTGGCGGTGGATCTGAATCCCTACGTGAAGAGCAACTCCACGGCGCGCTTCACCGTGCCCGCCGCCGGGAACTGAGCGGCCCACGTCATGGCGATGAACGCCCATCACCGGATCGAACGGCGCAAATCGCGCCAGATCAGGGTCGGCCGCGTGCTCGTCGGCGGCGACGCACCGATCTCGGTGCAGACCATGACCAATACCGACACCGAGAACGTCGAGGCCACGGTCGCGCAGGTCCGTGCCGCGATGAAGGCCGGCGCGGACATGGTGCGGATCTCGGTGCCGACGATCGCGGCGGCCGAGGCATTCGGAAAGATCAAGAAGGAAGTGGGCTATGTGCCGCTGATCGCGGACATCCACTTCAACTACAGGTGCGCCCTCAAGGCCGCCGAGATGGGCGCCGATTGCCTGCGCATCAACCCGGGCAACATCGGCAGCGACCGCAAGGTCGAGGAAGTGATCGCCTGCGCGCGCCACCACGGCGTGCCGATCCGCATCGGCGTCAACGCCGGCTCACTGGAAAGCGATCTGCAGGAGAAGTACGGCGAGCCCAACGCGGACGCGTTGGTCGAATCCGCGCTGCGCCACATCGAGATCCTCAAGCGGCACAACTTCGAGGACTTCAAGGTCTCGCTCAAGGCCAGCGAGATCTTCATGACGGTGCAGGCCTATCGCAAGCTGGCCAGCCTGATCGACCAGCCGCTGCACCTGGGCATCACCGAGGCGGGCGGCCTTCGCGCCGGCGCGGTCAAGTCGTCGATCGGCCTGGGCATGATCCTGGCCGACGGCATCGGCGACACCGTGCGCGTATCGCTCGCCGCCGATCCGGTCGAGGAGGTGAAGGTCGGCTGGGACATCCTCAAGTCCCTTCACCTGCGCTCGCGTGGCATCAACCTGGTCGCCTGCCCGAGCTGCTCGCGGC
The DNA here is from genome assembly GCA_946481265.1 of uncultured Panacagrimonas sp. The sequence goes on from CAMLNE010000275.1 coordinate 3,952, forward strand.
AGAACTTCGACGTCATCGGGGTCGTCAACGAACTCGAGTCCCGCTTCGAGGGCATCGAGGAACCGATCGACCTGGCCGTGATCGGCTGCGTCGTCAACGGGCCGGGCGAATCGCGCGAGGCGGCGATCGGCGTCGCCGGCGGCTATCCGAATTCGATCTATGTCGACGGCAGGATCGCGCACAAGGCGCACAACGCGGACCTCGTGGACACGCTCGAGCGCCTGGTCCGGGAAAAGCTGAAAAGCCGGGAGCGCAAGGAAGAGACAGGGGAGACCAAGGCATGAGGCGCGCGCCCTCTTCGCGGGTCCGTATCCTCCCCTCCCTCTTTTCCGTTCCCCGACTTTCCTCTGCTGACTCCTCGTCGTGAAGATCCAATCCATCCGCGGCTTCAACGACGTGCTGCCCGCCGACTCGGCGCTGTGGCAGCACCTGTTCGACACCGCGCGCCGCCTGTTCGAGGCCTACGCCTACCGCGAGATGCGCATCCCGGTGGTCGAGTCGATCGGACTGTTCAAGCGCGCGGTCGGGGAGGTCACCGACGTGGTCGAGAAGGAGATGTATGCCTTCGAGGACCGCGGCGGCGAGCACATCGCGCTGCGCCCGGAATTCACCGCGGGCCTGGTGCGTGCCGGTATCGAGCACGGCCTGTTCCACAACCAGCAGCAGCGCATCTGGTGCGCCGGCCCGGTGTTCCGCTACGAGCGTCCGCAGGCCGGACGCTACCGCCAGTTCCACCAGCTCGACGTCGAGGCCTACGGCATCGCCGGTCCGGATGTCGACGTGGAGCTGATCGCGATGACCGCGCGCCTGTGGAAGGCGCTCGGCTTCCAGAACCTGCGCCTCGAGATCAATTCGCTGGGTGAGGCCGATACGCGTGCCCGCTACCGTTCGGCGCTGATCGGGTTCCTGCAAAAGCACGAGTCCAGCCTGGACGAGGACTCCAAGAAGCGCCTGCTCGGCAATCCGCTGCGCGTGCTCGACTCCAAGGTGCCGACCACGCAGGCGATCGTGCAGGACGCGCCGAGCATCCTCGACTACCTCGACGCCGAATCGGCGGCGCATCTCGACGGTCTGCGCCAGGGTCTGGACGACCTGGGCATCGAACACCACGTCAATCCGCGCCTGGTACGCGGCCTGGACTACTACACCAAGGGCGTGTTCGAGTGGATCACCACCGAGCTCGGCGCCCAGGGCACGATCTGCGCGGGCGGCCGCTACGACGGCCTGGTCGAACAGCTCGGCGGCTCACCCACCCCGGCGGTCGGCTGGGCCGCGGGAGTGGAGCGCCTGATCCTGCTGCTGCAGAAGCAGCAGGCCGCCGCGCTGCCCGCCGATGCCGACATCTACATCTGCCGTTTCGGCGTACGGGGCGAGCGCATGGGGCTGGCGCTGGCCGAACAGGTCCGCGATCTGCTCGGGCCGGCCGCGCGCGTGGCCCTGAATGCCGGAGGCGGCAAGCCGGCCGCGCAGTTCAAGCGCGCCGACAAGTCCGGTGCCCGCATTGCGCTGGTGATCGGCGATGACGAGGCGGTGGCCGGTGTCGTTCAAGTAAAATTCCTCAGAGAAGATCGCCCGCAGGCGACCGTGACCCGTTCGGAACTGGCTTCGGCGCTTTCGGGTCTTCTCCCTTCCAAGCACGCATAGGACGACAAGGCGATCGTGGCGACTCATCTGGACGACGAGGAAGACCTCGAAAAGCTCAAGACCTGGTGGCGGGAGAATTGGGTGTCCCTGGTCGGGGGGCTGGTGATCGGCTTCGGCGCGATCGGCGGCTGGGAAGGCTACAAGCACTGGCGTGACGGCCGTGCTGCGACG
>CAMLNE010000276.1 GCA_946481265.1 uncultured Panacagrimonas sp.
GGGGGTCTCGACGACCTGCGGGGCAAGCTGCTCGAACGGGAGTCGCAGCCGGGCCAGAAGCTCGGCCCGGTAACGCGAGGTGGAAGCCAGGATCAGCGATGCCATTCCAGATCCGACGCTTTTGACTTGGAGGGGGCGCGAATCTACCATTCGCGCCCTTTTTGGCGACCCCGCGCCATGTCGATCCCCGTCCAGATCAGCGTCGCCCGCGCTCTTGCCCGAGGCGAACGCTACGCCGGTCCGCTGGACCCGGCAGGGCTGGACCGGCTGCGCGACCTGGCACCGGAAGATCTGTGTGCGGACCTGCAGGTGCGCACGGACCCGGCCCGGCAGGGATGGGTCGAGGGACGCATCGGCGGTCGCCTGCACCTGGACTGCCAGGTCTGCGGTGAGCGCTTTGGCTGGACGCTGGATGCGGCTGTGAAGCTGGCGCTGGCGATGAGCGAGGAAGAAGAGGAGCGGTTGATGGCGGAAGGCGAACCCCTGCTGGTTCGCGATGACCGCCTGATGCTGCACGAGATCGTCGAGGATGAGGTGCTGCTCGCCTTGCCCATGATGCCGAGGTGTCCGGCGTGCGAGAATGCGCGCCCGCCGTCGGACGGGCCGCGGGACCAGGCCGAAAGGCCGCGTCCATTGGCGGCATTGAAAAGTTTGCGTTTGAAGTCTTGAGTTTGCAGGGGCGTGACCCCTGCCAGAAGGAATTGAAATGGCCGTCCAGAAATCCCGCAAGTCCCGCTCGACCCGTGGTCACCGCCGCGCCCATGACGCCCTCACCGGCCCGACGCTGTCGGTCGACCCGACCTCCGGCGAAACGCATCTGCGTCACCACGTGACGGCGGACGGTTACTACCGCGGCAAGAAGGTGATCGACAAGGCCGCGCCGGAAGCTGCGTCCGAGTGAGCCCGTCACCGGTCGGCTAGCGCTGTGCCGGTCACGCTGAGCATCGATGCCATGAGCGGCGACCACGGTCTTTCCGTGACCGTGCCCGCCGCTTTATTGTGCCTGGAGGAAATTCCCGAGCTGCGCATCGTGCTCGTCGGTGACCAGCCGAGCATCGAAAAGGAATTGCGCCGGCTGAAGAGCGGCAACGATCCGCGACGCGCCATCCGCCACGCCCCGGGGATCGTGGGCATGGACGAGACGCCATCCCGGGCGCTACGCAACAAGAGGGACTCGTCGATGCGCGTGGCGATCGACCTGGTCCACGCCGGCACGGCGCACGCGATGGTGTCGGCGGGCAATACCGGCGCCTTGATGGCCATCGCCAAGTTCGTGCTCAAGACGCTTCCCGGCATCGATCGTCCGGCCATCGTCTCGGCCATCCCCTCGGTCAAGGGGCATGTGCACATGCTCGATCTGGGTGCCAACGCCGAGTGCACGTCCGAGCAGCTGTTCCAGTTTGCCGTCATGGGTTCGGCCCTGATCACGGCCATGGTCGGCGAGATGCGGCCCAGGGTGGCACTCCTCAACATCGGATCGGAGGAGATCAAGGGCAATGGCACGATCAAGGGGGCGGCGGCCCTGCTGCAGGCCTCGGGCCTGAACTACGTCGGCTTCATCGAGGGAGATGGCGTGTTCCTGTCCGACGTGGACCTGGTCGTCTGCGACGGCTTCGTCGGCAACATCGCGCTCAAGACCGGCGAGGGGGTGGCCAAGATGATCCGCCACTTCCTCAAGCAGGAGCTCACCGCCAACCCGCTGCGCAAGCTCGCTGCCATCGGTGCGATGCCGGCGCTCAAGGCGCTGGGCAGGCGCATCGATCCGCGCCACTACAACGGCGCCACCCTGCTGGGCCTGAATGGCACGGTGGTCAAGTCGCACGGCGGCGCCGACATCGTGGGCTTCGCCAATGCCATCCGCGTGGGCGTGCGCGAAGTCCAGCAGGATCTGCCGCGGCGCATCAGCGCGCTGCTGGGCGAGGCCCTGAAGTCGGGTGTCGAGCCGGGCGGCTCCACGCTGCGCAACACCGCCTAGCTGGGGACGCCCGAAACCGGCGGCTGCGCCTGGCAGCTCGCGCCTGATCCGGCGGGATCGACGCGCAAGGTCGCGCTCTACTTCACCAACTGGTTCAGATCGAAGATCGGCAGCAGGATCGCGAGCACGATCAGCAGCACGATGGCGCCCATGGCCAGGATCAGCACGGGGCCGAGGATGGCCATCAGCGCGCCGACCAGGGTTTCGACCTCGCGCTCCTGGTTGCGGGCCGCGCTGTCGAGCATTTCGTCGAGCCGGCCCGAGGCCTCGCCGCTGGCGATCAGGTGCAGCGCGATCGGCGGAAACAGCCGGCTCTCGCCGAGCGAGCGTGCCAGTGGGGCGCCTTCGCGCACCTTGGTGGTGGCAACGTCGATGGCGTCGCGCATCGGCACGTTTGAGACCACCTGCGTTCCGATGCGCATGGCGTCGAGAATCGGCACGCCGCTGCCGAACAGGATGCCCAGGGTTCGCGTGAATCGGCCGGTGTTGGCGCCGCGCGTGAGCCGTCCCACCAGCGGGATGCGCAGCTGCAGCCGATGCACCTTCCGGCGGAAATTCTCGTTGCCCATCATGCGGCCGAACACGACCAGCGCGACCACGATGGCGACGCCGACATAGGGCCCGTAGTCCCGTACGAAATCGCTGAGCGCGATCAATCCCTTGGTCAGGCCCGGCAGATCCTGGCCGATATCGCTGTACACGCCGACGACCTGCGGCACCACGTAGGCCAGCAGCAGCACGACCACGCCGATCGCCACCACCGTCAGGATGACGGGGTAGAGCGAGGCCAGCAGAACCTTCTGCTGCAGCTCCTGGCGACGCTCGACGTACTCGGCGAGGCGCTCGAGGATCACATCCAGCTTGCCGGATTGTTCACCGGCCTCGACCGTGGCACGAAACAGCGGCGGGAACGCGTTGGGGAACTGGTCGAGGGCCTGCGCCATGCTCGAGCCCTCCAGGACCGACGAGCGCACGCCCAGCGCGATGCGCTTGACCCGCTTGGATTCGCTCTGCTGCGAGACGGCGCTCAGGGCCTCGTCGAGCGGCAGGCCGGAGCGCACCAGGGTCGAGAGCTGGCGCGTGAACAGTGTCAGCTCGGTGATGCTGATGCTGCCACCACCGCCGCCAAACAGCGGCCCACGCTGCGTCGACTTCTCCTGGACCTCGCGCAGTTCCAGCGGCATCAGGCCACGGTCGCGCAGCAGGCCGCGCGCGTGACGGGCGGTATCACCCTCGATCAGCCCCCGTTCCTGGCCGCCGCCGGCGTTGAGTGCGATGAATTCGAAAGCGGCCAAGGCGGCTCAGTGACCGTGGACCACGGTGGCGTCGCCGGCCCGCGCAAGGGCAGCGGGCGAGGGCCGTTGCGCGGAAAAAGCCGGGGTGAGGGCGGTTGCCGGGCTCATTCCTCTATTGTCACCCGCAGCACTTCCTGCATCGTCGTTTCGCCGCGCAGCACCTTGTTGCGGCCCGACTGCACGATGCCAGGGCCCTTGCTGCGCGCATAGCTTTCCAGTGCCTGCTCGCCGGCACCATCGTGGATCAGGGTCTCGAGCTGGCGATCCACGTCGATGATCTCCTGGATGCCGCTGCGGCCGAGGAAGCCGGTATGCCGGCATTGCACGCAGCCGACCGCCTCGTAGATCTGGACATGGCCGTGGCGCTGCGCCGGCAGGCCGAGCTGCTCGAGCTCCGCGATGCCCGGCTCGTAGGCCCGCTTGCAGTGCGGGCAGAGCGTACGCACGAGGCGCTGGGCCATCAGCCCGACCAGCGAGGACGACAGCTGGTAGGGCTCGACGCCCATGTCGCGCAGGCGCGTCACGGCGCCGACGGCGGTGTTGGTATGCAGGGTCGAGAGCACGAGGTGGCCGGTCTGGCTGGCCTGCACCGCGATCTGGGCAGTGTCCAGATCACGGATCTCGCCGACCATCACGACATCCGGGTCCTGGCGCAGGATCGCGCGCAGGCCGCGCGCGAAGGTCATCTCTACCTTGGTGTTGACCTGGGTCTGGCCGACGCCGTCGATGTAGTACTCGATGGGGTCCTCGACCGTCATGATGTTGCGGCTGCGGTCGTTGAGCACCGACAGCGCCGAGTAGAGCGTCGTCGTCTTGCCTGAACCGGTCGGTCCGGTGACCAGCAGGATGCCGTAGGGCCGGAAGATGATCCGCTTGAGGATCTCGATCTGCGCCTCGTCCAGGCCCAGTTCACCCAGGTCCAGGCGCTCCGCCTGCTTGTCGAGGATGCGCATCACCACGCGCTCGCTGTTCTGGCCGGTCGGAATGGTGCTGACGCGCACGTCCACCTTGCGGCCGCCGAAGGCGCGCGAGATACGTCCATCCTGCGGCAGTCGCTTCTCCGCGATGTCGAGCTTGGCCATGACCTTGATGCGCGACACCAGTCGCGGCGCCAGCGCACGCGGGGGCTGCATCACCTCGCGCAGCACGCCGTCGACCCGGAAGCGCACCTGCAGGCGGCTCTCGAAGCTCTCGATGTGGATGTCCGAGGCGTTTTCCTTGATCGCCTCGACCAGCAGGCCGTTGATGAATTTGATGACGGGGGCGTCGTCGTTCGACTCGAGCAGGTCCTGGTTGTCGGACAGGGCCTGGGCCAGCGCATCGAGATCCGCAACGTCGGCGTCGAGGCCATCCATCAGGGCCGAGGCGGCGCCGGTCTGGCCCTCGTAGGTGCGCGACAGCAGCGCGTCGAACTCCGCGGCGCCGACCTGCTGCAGGCGCACCGCGCGCCCGACGAAGCGCCGAGCTTCCTGCAGCGCGTCGATGCTGGTGCCCGGTCGCGCCATGACGACGACGTGATCGCCGCGATCCTCGGTGACGATCAGGCCGTGGCGCTTGGCAAACGCGAACGGGGGACGCCGCAGCGGCTCCATCGCGCGGTTACGGCTGCTCTGGAACCGGCAAGGGTTCGACAGGCAGCGGCAGCGGCGGCGCTTCCGGCACTTCCTGTGCAGCCGCCGCATCTGGATCCGACACCGGCGGCGCGTCGGAAGGCGTATCCGGAGTCGCCTCGGCCGCAGCTTGCGCCTGCGCCTTGGCGCGGATCTCGGCATCGCGCGCGGCGTATTCGTCGTAGGGCTCGAGCAGGATGCGCTGGCCACCGATCAGGGGCACCGCCTTGCCGCCGCTGGCGGTGGAGAGCTGCAGGTCGCGGATCGAGTCGTACTTGCGACGCGAGTAGTAGTCGCCTTCCATCTGCTTGCGCAGGATCGCCGGCTTGATGAACACCATCAGGTTGCGCTTGTTGTTGCCCACCGAGCGGAAGCGGAACAGCGAGCCGATCAGCGGGATGTCGCTCAGGAAGGGGACACCGCGCTGGGTGTTGTTGAGGTTCTCGTCGATCAGGCCGCCGAGCACCAGCACCTGGCCGTCCTCCACGCTCACCGTGTTGGTCAGCGTGCGCTTGTTGGTCACCAGGTCCACCGCGCCGCCGGTCGAGCCGGTCACCAGGCTCGACACTTCCAGCTTGAGCTTGAGCTTGATGTTGTTGCCTTCGTTGACCTGCGGCGTGATGCCCAGGGTGAGGCCCACGTCCTTGCGCTCGATGGTCTGGAAAGGGTTGAGCGTGGAGCCGCCGGTGGCGCCGGTGTTGCTGAACGAGCCGGTCAGGAAGGGCACTTCCTGGCCCACCGAGATCTCCGCCTCCTCGTTGTCCAGCGTCACCAAGGTCGGCGTGGACAGCACGTTGGAATCGCCGTCGCCCTTTATCGCCGTGAGCAGCAGGG
>CAMLNE010000277.1 GCA_946481265.1 uncultured Panacagrimonas sp.
GTCCAGATTGGTGGTCTCGCAGGCCGCGTACTGTTCGCGTTCGCAGAAGAAGCAGCGGCCGCAGGAAATGGTGAAAGGCACCACCACGCGGTCGCCGGGCACCAGGTGCCGTACCGCCGGCCCGGTTTCCTCGACGATGCCCATGAATTCGTGGCCGAGTATGTCGCCGCCCTTCAGGCCGGGCACCTTGCCGCGGTACAGGTGCAGGTCGGAGCCGCAGATGGCGGTGGCGGTCACGCGCAAAAGGACGTCGTCCGCGGCCTGTAGCACCGGATCGGCGACGGTCTCCAGGCGGACGTCCTTGCTGCCGTGCCAGGTGAGTGCCTTCATGCCCGGATCCCTCTGTCGTGGTGGGCGCAGGCCTTAACAAGAAGCGTACCTGCAGCGAAGCAGGCTGCATTCCTCTTGCTGCTCGGGAGGGCAGCCAGGTCCAGGGTCTTTTTTCTCTGGCGACCTGTCCTTTATCCGCTGTTCCGCTGTTCCGCTGTATCCCAGCTTTTTCGTTGCCCTGATGCCGGAACGTCGGCGCGAGGATTTTCGGATCGCGTCCGGCCCGCCTCAGCGCCGACGCGATCCCGCGGTGCTGCGCCGCGGGCTGCCGCGCGTCTTCTTCGCCGCCGTCGACTTCTTCTTCGGCGAGCGGGCCGCGGTCTTTTCGCGGCGCGAGGTGGCGGCAGGCGTGCGCTTGTTGTCGGCGATGCTCTTCTTGAGCATGGCCATGAAGTCCACGACCTTGCCGGACTCGCGGCTCTCGTCGGCCAGCTGCCGGGTGGCCGGCGATGCCCGGCCCTTGGTCTTGCCCTTCACGCGGGCCTGGATGACCTTGGAGAGGCGGTCGCGGAATTCGTCGCGGTAATCGTCCGGCTTGAACGGCGCACTCATCGAGTCGACCAGCTGGCGCGCCATCTCGCGCTCGCGCGGCGCGATCTTGTAGGCGCGCTCGCCCTGGTCCGGGAAGTTGTACTCGGCGGGATCGACCAGTTCCTGTGGAAAGCGCAGCAGGTGCAGGACCAGCGCGCTGTCGTCCGGCAGCACCAGTGCCAGGTGCTCACGCGTGCGGATCACCACGCGCGCCAATCCCGCCTTGCCCAGGTCGCGCAGCGTCTCGCGCAGCAGCACATAGCCCTTCTCGGACTTGCGGGTGGGCACCAGGTAATAGGGTCGGTCGTAGTATTTCGGGCCAAGCTCATCGGGATCGACGAAGGCCTCGATATCGACCGACTCGCGGGTCTCGGGCGCCGCCTGCTTGATGTCCTCCTCCTCGAGGACCACGTAGTTGCCCTTGCTGTACTCGAAGGCCTTGACCACTTCCTTCCACGGCACTTCCTCGCCGGTCTCGGCGTTGACGCGCTCGTAGCGCACGCGCTGCTGGTCGCGGCTGTCGAGCAGGTGGAAGCGCAGGTCGATGCGCCGTTCCGCCGGCATCAGCTGCACCGGGATGTTGAGCAGGCCGAAGGAGATCGCGCCGGTCCAGATCGGACGTGCCATGGGACGCTCCGTGGAGGAAAGAGGCGCTCACTCCCCACCGCCGGTGCCGCAACGGTCGTCGGCGTGCTAGACCGACGTGCCGGGGTCACCTGTCCGGCGGGATCGGCGCGCGGCGTCCGATCCCGCCGGCCTTCGCGCGCGCGTCGGCGCCCGTCGCGACGCGCGCCCGCGGCTCAGTGCTTCGCCGCGCGATACTGGTTGCGCAGGTCGCGCACGCGGTCGTGGTTGCGCAGCACGCCCTGGTACTGCTGGTCGATGGTCTGGCGGATGTCGGCCGGCAGATCCATCTTCAGTGCCTTGGCATACGCGCTCTTTGCAACGTCTTCACCGCGCTCCACCTCGTCGAGCACGGCGACGTTGTTGTCGCCCACCGCCGCGCGCACCTTGGTCCAGCCGCGGTGCAGCGCGCCGGCCGCGGTGCCGGAGGTCTCGGCCTTGCCGCCCAACGTCTGGATCAGGGTCTGCAGTTCGCTGATCGCGGACGCACAACTGCGCGCGCGGTCCTGCAGCAAGCTCTTGAGGCCTGGATCATCGGCCTTCTCGGCGGCGGCCTTGAAGCCCATCTCGCCATCGCGAGAGATCTCGACGAGTTCGTTGAGGGTGGAAACCGCCTGCTGGTTGTTGGTCATCGTGTGCTCCTGGAAGGGGGATCTTTCAGTGGTCGCCGCAAATGCGTGACCGCTGCACGGAAGGCATCAAGGAATGTGCCCGCCGGTCCGGTGCGCCACGCATCGCGCAGGGTCGACGTCGGCAGGGACGGCCTTTCGCCCAACCGCGCGACCGTGTGCGGCAGGCTCCTCCCGCGCGACGGCAAGCGTGGATGCCGTTACCGCCGAATTCGGCGGTCGGCGTCCGGAAGAAGCGACCACAAGGGCGGGCTGGCCATCGGGCAGGAACAAGGGACGCATCCACGAGGACCCGCGATTCGCAGGAGCACCGGAGCCGTTCCGGGCGCGCGAAAGTCGCTGGGGACGCGACGGTCGGATCCACGGTGACCGCATCGCCGATGACGTTTCCGCTCGCCTCCCCCTCCGCCGGACCATAAAAACGGGGCGCATAAAAAAGAGGGGCGGCCGGGGAGGGCCGCCCCTCGAACATGGAGTCGACGTGCAATCGAAAACACGCCACTCCGGCAGCCGCTGCACAGGGAGGATAGGCGGCTGCAAGGACCGTCTGGGGGTCGGTCCGGATTACCCGGGGAGGGCAATCCACGTAACCCGTATCAAGGTCCGTGCCGGGTATGGCGCGCCGCAAAAAAACGCCTGAAGGCAGGAGCTTGGCTCATCGCTGCTGCCTCCGCTCCGCGCCGCCGCAGGCGCCTCGCGCGCATATCGCATGGGGTTTTCGGACGCGTCGTGCAGCTTGCGAGCTGCCCCGCGCGCGCCACGCGCAGGAATGCGGAATTTCCCATGCTGCGCTGCGACAAGCCGGCCGCGCGAATGGCATGGCCATTGCCAGTTCCGGGGTTACCGAGATTTTTCAATCACGAGAAAACCGAGGAAACGGCATGACTGTGTCACTCGCAATCGGCGCACGGCAGAACCTTTCGATCTCGCCTCGCATGCAGCAGGCGATCCGGTTGCTGCAGCTGTCCGCCGTGGACTTCGAACTGGAACTGCGCAACTCGGTGATGACCAATCCCTTCCTCGAGGAGCCCGAAGACGGCGAGGTCGCCACCGTCTCGACCGCCTCGGCGGTGGACACCGTCACCGCGTCGGCGGACACGGTCGACGCACCGGTGGAGGCCGTGCTCGCCGAACCCGAGCCGGGCGAACCGGTGGAGGCCGCGGCCGCCGCGCCAGCGGACGGACTGGACGGCGACGCGACCGTGCAGGACGACCGGTTGCCGGAGGATTTCGCCTTCGAACGCACGGCCGGCCCGGCCCCGAGCGACGAGGACGGCCCGCAGCTCGGCTGGGTGCGGGAAACGCGCGGGTTGCGCGACCATCTGCGCAGCCAGCTCTACGCCTCGCGCTGCAGCGAACGCGAGGTGCTTGCCGCGCAGATCGTGATCGAGACGCTCGACGACGACGGCTACCTGCGCGAGGACATCTGCGCCTCGCTGGACAAGGTCGATATCGAGCCGCCGCTGTCGCAGCGGGAGATCGACGCCGCGGTGGCGCTGGTGCGCAGCTTCGAGCCGACCGGCGTGGGCGCGACCTCGCTCACCGAATGCCTGCTCATGCAGCTGGACGCGCGCGACCCCGACACGCCCGGCCGCGAGCTGGCCCGGCGCATCCTCACCGAGCACCTCGAGGTGCTCTCGCGGCGTGACTTCCAGAGCCTGCGCAAGCGCCTGGACTGCGACGAGAACGTGATGCGCGAGGCGCTTGCGCTGATCCGCCGGCTCGATCCGGATCCGGCGAGCCGCTATGCCGCCAAGGCGCCCGACTACGTGATCCCCGACGTGGTGATCCACGAGTCCGGCGGCAAGTACGTGGCCGCGCTCAATCCGGCGATCCGCGCGAGCGCGCGGCTCAACAACCGCTATGTCGAGATGTTCCGCGGCTGCCGTCGCAGCGCGCATCCGCAGATGAACCAGCAGCTGCAGGAGGCGCGCTGGCTGGTGCGCAATGTCGAGCAGCGCTTCGACACCATCCTGCGCGTGGCCTCGTTCATCGTCGATCGTCAGCGCGCCTTCTTCGAGCATGGTGATATCGCGCTGGAGCCGCTGGTGCTGCGCGACGTCGCGCTCGAGCTGGGGCTGCACGAGTCCACCGTGTCGCGTGCCACCGGCAACAAGTACATGAGCACGCCGCGCGGCTGCTTCGAGTTCAAGCATTTCTTCTCGCGCGAACTGCAGCGCCGCGACGGCCCCGCCTGCAGCGCAGCCTCGGTGCGCAAGCTGATCGCGGGTCTGATCGGCGCCGAGCGGGGCAGCCGTCCGCTGTCGGACGTGGAGATCGCCGCTGAGCTGCAGGCGCAGGGCATCCGCATCGCGCGGCGCACGGTCACCAAGTACCGCCGCATGCTCAAGCTGCCGCCCGCGGAATTCCGCAAGGTGTGCAATCCCTAGACGAGGCCTGAGTCCCCCGCAACGGGCCCGGGCCGCTCGCGCGGGGCCCCAGAGCAGCCGGCGCACACGGGTGGCGACACGCGCTTGCGGCCACCCTCGGCCGTGCGCGAAGCCGGACCAGGGCAGGGTGCCCGAGGGTTCCTACGGTTTGACCACGGTCAGCGCGTCCACCACCGGCTGCGGGCGACGGGGCAGCCAGGAGGTCCAGCCGGGGAAGCGGCGCATGAGGTGGAAGACGAAGAAGCCCACCCAGCGCCGCCACATCACCGGCTCGGTGAAAGAGGCATGGTCGATGCTCAGGCAGTGACGCTCGATCAGGGTCTCCAGGTCTTCGCGCAGCACCGCGGCGAAGTCGGGATCATGGGTGACCACGTTGGCCTCGAGGTTGAGCGACAGGCTGCTGGGATCGAGGTTGCTCGATCCGACCGTCGCCCATTCCTCGTCGATGACCGCGACCTTGCCGTGCAGCGGCCGCTCGCAGTATTCGTAGATGTGCACGCCGGCGCGCGCCAGGTAGCGGTAGAGCGAGCGCGCCGCCCAGGTGGGCAGCGCCTTGTCCGCCGCGCCTCCCTGCAGCACCAGACGCACGCGCACGCCGCGGCGCGCGGCCTGGCGCAGGTCGCGCACCAGCCGGTAGCCCGGGAAGAAGTACGCGTTGGCGATCAGGATGTCGCGTCGTGCGGCTCGGATGGCGGCGCGGTAGTGCAGCTCGATGTCGTCGCGGTGGCGCTGGTTGTCACGCCAGATCGCCAGCGCCGGCACGCCACCGGTCTGCGCCTGCGCCAGTGAAACCGGCCTCACCCGGCCGCGCCACCAGGGACGGTTGCGCGCGGACGGACGCCCGGCCAGCAGGTCCTCGGTCAGCGCGTGGAACTGCATGACGACCGGGCCGCGCAGCTCCACCGCGTAGTCCTGCTTGGACTCCGCGCCATGCGTGCGCAGATGATCGTTCGAGTAGTTGATGCCGCCGACGAAGGCGAGCCGGCGGTCGATCACGACGATCTTGCGATGCAGCCGCCGGAACAGGTTGGTGCGCATGCCCAGGCGGCGCGGCTGGGGATCGAAGAAACGAAAATCGACGCCGGCCTCGAGCATCGGCGCGATGAATTCGCGCGTCAGGTCGGGGGAGCCGTAGTGATCCACCGTGGCCACCACCCGCGCGCCGCGGCGGGCCGCGGCGATCAGCGCCGCACGCAGCTGCTGGCCGAC
>CAMLNE010000278.1 GCA_946481265.1 uncultured Panacagrimonas sp.
AGTGAATCATCAAAGGCATTTCTCAGCTCGGGGCGATTGAGCGTGACGCGCGCGACGCCGCCTTGTCGGGTGAGCTCGAGCATTACATGCGGAAGACACCGAACCGGGTGTCTTCGATCGGCGCGTTGAGCGAGGCGGACAGCGCGAGGCCGAGCAGGCGGCGCGAGTCGGCGGGATCGACCACGCCGTCGTCCCAGAGGCGCGCGCTTGCGTAATACGGGTGGCCCTGCTTCTCGTACTGCTCGCGGATCGGGTTCTTGAATTTCTCTTCGGCGTCCTGCGAAGGGAAATCGCCTTTCACGGTGGCGAGGACCGAAGCGGCTTGCTCGCCGCCCATGATCGAGATGCGCGCGTTCGGCCACATCCACAGGAAGCGCGGCGAGTAGGCGCGGCCGCACATGCCGTAGTTGCCGGCGCCGAAGGAGCCGCCGATCAGCATGGTGAACTTGGGCACGCCGACGGTCGCCACCGCGGTGACCAGCTTGGCGCCGTCCTTGGCGATGCCGCCGTTCTCGTACTTGCGGCCGACCATGAAGCCGCTGATGTTCTGCAGGAACAGCAGCGGGATGCCGCGCTGCCCGCACAGCTCGATGAAGTGCGCTCCCTTCTGCGCGGATTCCGAATAGAGGATGCCGTTGTTGGCGACGATGCCGATCGGATACCCGTGCACGTGGGCGAAGCCGGTGACCAGCGTCGCGCCGTAGCGCGCCTTGAACTCGTCCAGGCGCGAGCCGTCGACCATGCGCGCGATCACCTCGCGCACGTCGTAGGGCTTGCGCGTGTCGGCGGGGATCACGCCGTAGATCTCCTCGGGGTCGTACAGCGGCTCCTCGGGCGCGAGCATCGACACGTTCGGCGACTTGCTGCTGTTCAGGTGGCCGACGATGCGACGCACGATGGCCAGCGCGTGGTGATCGTTCTCCGCGAGGTGATCCGCCACTCCCGAGATGCGCGTGTGCACGTCGGCGCCGCCCAGATCCTCGGCGCTGACGATCTCGCCGGTCGCCGCCTTCACCAGCGGCGGTCCGCCGAGGAAGATCGTGCCCTGCTCCTTGACGATGACGGTCTCATCGGACATCGCCGGCACATACGCGCCGCCCGCGGTGCAGGAGCCCATCACGCAGGCGATCTGCGGGATGCCGAGCGAGGACAGGTTGGCCTGGTTGTAGAAGATGCGGCCGAAATGCTCGCGGTCCGGGAACACGTCGTCCTGCAGGGGCAGGAAGGCGCCGCCGGAGTCGACCAGGTAGACGCAAGGCAGGTGGTTCTCGCGCGCGATCTCCTGCGCGCGCAGATGCTTCTTCACCGTCATCGGGTAGTACGTGCCGCCCTTGACCGTGGCGTCGTTGGCCACGATCAGCACTTCGCGGCCGTTGATGCGGCCGATGCCGGCGACCATGCTCGCCGCCGGCACGCCGTCGTCGTACATGCCGTTGGCCGCCAGTGGCGACAGCTCGAGAAAGGGCGAACCGGGATCGATCAGCGTGTCGACGCGATCGCGCACCAGCAGCTTCCCGCGACCGACGTGCTTGGCACGGGCCGACTCCGAGCCGCCGAGCGCGACCTGCGCCGTCTTCGCGCGCAACTCGTCGACCAGCCGCGTCATCAGTTCACGGTTGGCCGCGTATTCCGGCGAGCGCGTGTCGAGCCTGGACTTGATCGCGCTCATCAGATCGTCTCTCCGAACAGCTCGCGCCCGATCAGCATCCGGCGGATCTCGGAGGTGCCGGCGCCGATCTCGTAGAGCTTGGCGTCGCGCCACAGGCGACCGGTGGCGTACTCGTTGATGTAGCCGTTGCCGCCGAGCGCCTGGATCGCCTGCCCGGCCATCCACGTGGCCTTCTCCGCCGAATAGAGGATGGCACCGGCCGCGTCCTTGCGCGTGGTCTCGCCACGGTCGCAGGCCTTGGCCACGGCGTAGACGTAGGAACGACAGACCGACAGGCCCACGTACATGTCGGCGAGCTTGCCCTGCATCAGCTGGAACTGGCCGATGCTCTGGCCGAACTGCTTGCGCTCGTGCACATAGGGCAACACCACGTCCAGGCAGGCCTGCATCAGGCCGAGCGGACCGCCGGAAAGAACGACGCGCTCGTAGTCCAGGCCGGACATGAGTACGTTGACGCCCTTGCCCTCGGAGCCCAGCACGTTCTCGACGGGCACCTCGCAATCCTGGAAGACCAGCTCGCAGGTGTTCGAGCCGCGCATGCCGAGCTTGTCCAGCTTCTGCGCGGTGGAGAAGCCCTTGAAGCCCTTCTCGATGATGAAGGCGGTGATGCCGCGCGGACCGGCGCCGACGTCGCTCTTCGCATAGACGATCAGGGTGTCGGCATCCGGACCGTTGGTGATCCACATCTTGTTGCCGTTGAGCACATAGCGGTCGCCCTGGCGATCGGCGCGCAGCTTCATGCTGACCACATCGGAGCCGGCACCCGGCTCCGACATGGCCAGCGCACCGACGTGCTCGCCCGAAACGAGCCCGGGCAGGTACTTCTTCTTCTGTGCCTCGGTGCCGTTCTTGCGCAGCTGGTTCACGCACAGGTTCGAGTGCGCGCCATACGAAAGGCCGATGGAACCCGAGGCGCGCGAGATCTCCTCCATCGCCACCACGTGCGCCAGGTAGCCCAGGTCGGTGCCGCCGTATTCCTCCTCGACGGTCAGGCCCAGGACGCCGAGCTCGCCGAGCTGGCGCCACAGCGGCATCGGAAACTGGTTCGCGTGGTCGACTTCCGCCGCGATTGGGGCGATTTGCTTCTGTGCGAACTGCTGGACCGCCTCGCGCAGTGCGTCGATGTCGGAACCAAGGTCGAAGTTCAGGCTGGGATTCATGGCGTTCGGGCCCTCTTGACCCAGGTGTCGGGGATGGGGAGACGGCCAGTCTAGCCCGGTGCCGAATAAAAGTGAATATAGATTCATTTCGTGATGTATCATTCATCGCATGCGATACAAGCGCTCCGCGTTGATGGAGGAACGCCTGGCGGAAAACCGCCAGCGCATCCTGGTTGCCGCCCGCAAGCTGGTGGCCTCGGGCGGCTTTCGTGCCGCCCAGATCGCGGCGGTGGCCGCCGACGCCGGCCTCTCCACCGGCTCGATCTACCGCTATTTCCCTTCCAAGGCGGAGCTGTTCGTCGAAGTGCTCGGCGAGGCGGTGCGCCACGAGGTGGAAATCCTGCGCAGCATCGTCAAGTCGCAGGGAACCGCCGCCGACCGCCTGCGTCGTGCCGTGGAATCCTTCACCCGGCGCGCATTCGAAGGACCCTTCCTGGCTTATGCCTTCATCGCCGAGCCGGCCGACCCCGAGGTGGACGCGGAGCGCATCCGTGCCCGCCGCGAGTTCGGCAACGTGTTCAAGACACTCCTGCGCGAGGGCATGGCCGCCGGCGAATTCCCGCAGCAGGACGCCGACGTTGCCTCGGCCTGCATCGTCGGCGCATTCACCGAGGCACTGGTCGGTCCCATCGGTCCGACGCATCGCGGGGAGCGCCAGCGCGAGCAGGTGATCAGCACCATCAGCCTGTTCTGCCTGCGCGCCGTCGGCCCGATGCCGACGCCGCCTGTCGCGGCGACCGCATCCCGGCGCCGGCCTGCTGCCGCGAAACCCTAGAAGCGAGGGAAGCGAGGCGGGGAGTTCACCAGAGGCGCCCGCCCCCTGTGCCACACTGCCGAGGTGCACGCGGCACGAACCGCACCCGGACATTCGGCGACCCATGGCGACCAAGCGCAAGTACGACATCGTGGTTTTCGGCGCGACCGGCTTCACCGGCCAGCTCACCGCGCAATATCTCGCCCTGCATGGCGGCGACACGCTGAAGTGGGCACTGGCCGGGCGCAATCCGTCCCGGCTGGAAGGGGTACGGCGCCAGCTCGCCGACCTCAACCCCGCCTGCGCGACGATGGACCTGCTGACGGCCGACGCCGGCGATGCCGACGCGCTGCAGGCGGTGGCCCGATCGACCAAGGTCGTGATCAGCACGGTCGGCCCCTACATCCGTCACGGCGAACCGCTGGTGGCCGCCTGCGCCGAGTCCGGCACCGACTACGTGGACCTGACCGGCGAACCCGAATTCGTCGATCGCATCTGGCTTGCCCATCACGATCGCGCCCGGGCCAGCGGGGCGCGCATCGTCAACGCCTGCGGCTTCGACTCCATTCCACACGATCTGGGCGCCTGGTTCACCGTGCAGCAACTGCCCGATGACGTGCCGCTGACCGTGGAGGGGTTCGTCAAGGCCGGCGGCGAGATCTCGGGCGGAACCTGGCACTCGGCGATCACCGCCTTTTCGCGCCTGCGTGAATCGGCAAAGGTGGCGCGCGAACGCCGCTCGCGCGAGGGCTGGCCGGTCGACCGCAGAATCGGCTCCACGCCCCAGCGCATCCGCTTCGAGAAGGCCCTGAATGCCTGGGTCGTGCCCTTTCCGAGCATCGATCCGCAGATCGTGCGCCGATCCGCCGCCGCCGACGATCGCTACGGCCCGGCGTTCCGCTACGGTCACTACATCCAGGTGCGCAAGCTGTCGACGGTGGCGGTCCTGCTCGGTGGCACCGGCATCGCCGTACTCGGCGCCCAGTTCAAGCCCACGCGCGACCGCCTGCTGCGCTTTCGCGATCCTGGCCAGGGGCCGAGTGCGGAGAAGCGTGCAAAGGCCTGGTTCCGGGTGCGCTTCATCGGACGCGGTGGCGGCCAGCGCGTGATCACCGAGGTGACCGGCGGCGACCCGGGATACGGCGAGACCTCGAAGATGCTGGCGGAATCGGCACTGTGCCTGGCCAGGGACCGGCTGCCGAAACGGGCCGGCGTCATCACGCCGGCCACCGCCATGGGCAACAAGCTGATCGAGCGCCTGCAGAAGGCGAACATCGGCTTCAACGTGGTGGAACGCTCGTGAGCGCGCTGGCCCCCGCGTCGCTGGGCATCGGCGCACTGTTCGGCTTCGTCGCGGTCATGCTCGGCGCGTTCGGCGCGCATGCGCTGCGCGCGCGGCTGGCCCCCGAGATGCTGACGATCTGGAAGACCGCCAACGAGTACCACTTCTATCACGCGCTGGCGCTGCTGCTGGTCGGCGTGCTGGCGCGGCAGATGCGGGCGCCGGGGCTGGATATCGCCGCCGGCTGCTTCATCGCGGGCATGCTGATCTTCAGCGGCAGCCTCTACCTGCTCGCACTGACCGGGACGCGATGGCTGGGCGCGATCACGCCGATCGGCGGCCTGCTGCTGCTGGCCGGCTGGGCCTGGCTGGCCTGGACCACGCTGCGCGCCTGAGCGCAGGACGCGGGGAGGCGCGACGCTTCGCGTCTTCCCTCCAGCGAGGCCTGCCCCAGGTCGGCGACAATTCCCGGATGCAGATCGGCCCGTACCACATCGATCCCCCGCTGGTGCTCGCGCCCATGGCCGGCGTGACCGACCGCGCCTTCCGCGGGCTATGCCGCCGTCAGGGGGCCGGGCTGGTGATCTCCGAGATGACCACCGCCGATCCCAGCCTGTGGCACACGGAAAAATCGAGGCTGCGCCGCGCCCATGACAGCGAGTCGGCGCCGATCGCGGTGCAGATCGCCGGTTATGACCCCCAGGCGATGGCCCAGGCGGCGGCCTTCAATGTCGAACAGGGCGCGCAGATCATCGACATCAACATGGGCTGCCCCGCCA
>CAMLNE010000279.1 GCA_946481265.1 uncultured Panacagrimonas sp.
CCGAACACCTCGTCGGTGGAGATGTGGTGGAAGCGGAAATCCTGGCGCTGCGGCTGCGGCAGTTCGCGCCAGTAGGCCAGCGCCTCCTGCAGCAGCACCATCGTGCCGAGCACGTTGGTGGCGACGAACTCGGCCGGGCCGTGGATCGAGCGGTCGACGTGGCTCTCGGCGGCCAGGTGCAGGATCGCGCGCGGGCGGTGCTCGGCCAGCGCCGCGCGCACCGCCGCGGCATCGCGGATGTCGCCGCGGATCAGCACGTGGCGATCCGAATGCAGGGCCTCGCCCAGCGACAGCGGGTTGCCGGCATAGGTGAGCGCATCGAAGGAGACCACGCGCCCGGCGGTCTCCGCGATGAGCTGCCGGACCAGGCAGGAGCCGATGAAGCCGGCCGCGCCGGTGATCAGGAGGGGCGCCTCGGAGGGCGTGGGAGCATTCATGGGACGCGAACGGTAGCCGAGGTCGCGGCCCTTTCCCAGACGCCGCAGGGCTTGTCTGCGACTTCGTTGACAGCCTCAGGAGTGACTCCTAAGCTGCGGCAGCGTCTAGAAATCTCAGGGGGCAGTCGTGCGCAAGATCATTTCCGGTGCTGCCTTGGGGGCCGCACTCACGCTGTTCTCCAGCCTGGCCAGCGCGGACGAGTTCCGCGAAAACCTCGACGGCAAGCCCTCGGCCGGCGCCATGGCGTTCGACCTGGTCGTGGTGCGCCCGATCGGCCTGGTCGCCACCGTGCTCGGCGCCGGCCTGTTCGTGTTGCAGCTGCCGCTGTCCCTGATCCAGGGCGAGGCGCCGAGCGACCCCGCGCAGAAGCTGGTGGTGGAGCCGGCCAAGTTCACCTTCGACCGTCCGCTGGGCGTGCTCGAATAAGGCCATCCGGATTCCAGCAAGGCCCCCGACCGCGACGCGATCGGGGGCCTTCTTCGTTCCGGCGCAGAAAACGCACGGATGCACGAGGCGCACGCTGCGCCGCCGGCGTGCATGCAGTCGTCCCCGGGCAAAGCGGGGCGGGTGCGCTGCGCCCGCTTCGCCGTTGCCCTGCCTACCTAGCGCAGCGGCTTGCCGTCGGGATCGAGCACCGTGACCTCGCCCAGCTTCAACGCGCGAACTGGGGCTTCGATCTTCGACAGGTCGCCCACCACCACCCAGCTGAGCTGCCGCGGGTCGATGAGCTTGCGGGCGGCGGCGTTGACCTGTGCCGCGTCGATGCCCTGCGCGAGCGGCACGAGATCGTCGTAGTAGCTGTCCTTCAGGCCGAACTGCAGGATGTTGAGGTACGACGAGGCCAGCTCGGCGCTGGTCTCGTTCTCGCCGGGCAGGCCGACCACCAGGTTGTCCACCGCCAGCTTCAGCTCGGTGGCGCTGATGGGCCGGTCGCCGGTGATGCCGCGCAGTTCCTTGACGATCTCCTTGATCGCGTCGGCGCTGCGATCGGCCTGCACCTGCGTGTAGACCACGAAGGGTCGTTGCCCGCGCGAGGCGCCGATCTGGCTGCCGGCGCCGTAGCTCCAGTGCTTGTCCTCGCGCAGGTTGAGGTTGAGCCGCGAGATGAACATGCCGCCGAGCACCGAGGAGGCCAGGTCCATGGCGACCTCGTCCGGATCGGTGATGGGCGGCGCCAGCTGCGCGGCCAGCAGCAGGGTCTGGCCGGCACCGGGCTTGTCGACCAGGAACAGCCGCGGCGCCGCCGGCGGCGCGACTTTCGCGATGGTCTTCGTCGGGCGCGGCTCGGCCGGCGGCTGCCAGTCGCCGAAGGCCTGCTCCAGCAGCGGTTGCAGCGCGGCCAGGGTGGTGTCGCCCACCACCAGCACGCGCGCGTTGTCGGGGCGCAGCCAGCGCGAATGGAAGCGGCGCAGGTCATCGATGGCGATCGCCTGCACCGAGGCCTCGGTGCCGTTGCCCGAGCGCGTGCCGCCATAGGGATGATCCGCGCCGTAGATCAGCGCCGGATACAGGCGCGTGGCCATGCCCTGCGGCTGCGACTTCTCCTGCTGGATGGCCGCCAGGCGTTGTGCACGCAGGCGTTCGAGCTCGTCGGCCGGGAAGTGCGGACGGCGCACCATGTCGGCGACCAGTTCCAGCGACTCGGGCAGCTTGGCCGTCAGGCTGTTGAGCATCACGAACGAGGTGTCGAGGTTGGACTGCGCGCCGATCTCGGCCGACAGTTCCTCCCTGCGCTGCGCCACGCCCAGGGTGTCGCGCTCGCCGGCGCCCTCGTCGAGCATCTCCAGCGTCATGCGCGCGGTGCCGGGACGATCGCGCGGGTCCGCGGCGTGACCGGCGTCGAACATCAGCACCACCTGCACGACCGGCGCGGCATGGCGCTCGGCGAGCACGATCTCGATGCCGTTGGACAGCGTGGCGCGCTGCAGCGGCGGCAGGTCGAGCGCCGGCGCCGGGCCCACCGCGGGCAGCTGGCTGCGATCCGCCCCGGTGGTGGCCGCGGTGTGTCCGCCGAAGGGCTCCACGGTCAGCACGAAGCGGCCGTCCGCCAGCCAGGTGCGCGCGGCCTCGCGCACGCTGTCCGGGGTGGCCTGCGCGATCCACTCGAACTCGCGCTTGTACCAGTCGGCGCTGCCGCAGTAGACCTCGTACTCGGCGAGCGTGGCCGACTTGCCGCCGAAGCCGTCGATGCGCTCCAGCCCGCGCACGAAGTCCGCCGCGAAGGCGTTGCGCACGCGCAGCAGTTCCGCTTCGGTGGGTCCTTCTTCCAGGAAGCGCGCCACTTCCTCGTCAATGGCACGTTCCACCGCGGCCGGGTCGGCGCCGGGCGCGACCATCGCATCGATGGTGAACTGCGAGCCGATCTCGAAGGGCCCGAGTCCCGCGTTCACATGGGTGGCCAGGCGGTCGCGGTACACCAGGCGCTGGTAGAGCCGGCTGGTCTTGCCGCCGGCCAGCACGTCGGCCGCCAGGCTCAGCAGGTTGGTGTCCTGCTCGCAGAAGCCGGGCACGTTCCACACCTGGAACTGGCGCGCCTGCGGCACGCGGTCCTGCATCACCACGCGCTTGGTCCCGCTCATCTTCGCGGTCCAGGCCTCGCTGCGAACGCGCGGCGGACCGGCGGCGATGTCGCCGAAATACAGCTCGACCTTCTTCTTCACCTCGTCGGGCTTCACGTCGCCGGCGATCACCAGCACCGCATTGGCCGCGCCGTAGTGTTCGCCGAACCACTGCTTGACGTCGTCGAGCGTGGCGGCCTTGAGGTCGGCCACCGAACCGATCGCGGTCCAGGAGTACGGGTGACCGGCCGGGTAGGTGGCTGCCGCGATCAGGTCCTGCACCTTGCCGTAGGGCTCGTTCTCGCCCTGCGCCTTTTCGTTGAGCACCACGCCCCGCTGCTCGTCGAGCTTCTTCTGCGTGATCGCGCCGACCAGGTGGCCCATGCGGTCCGACTCCAGCCACAGCGCCAGGTCCAGCGCCGAGGTGGGCACGTTCTGGAAGTAGTTGGTGCGGTCGTACCAGGTGGTGCCGTTCATCTTCGACGCGCCCACCGCCTCGAGCGGACGGAAGAACTCGTCGTCGTGATGCTCCGAGCCGTTGAACATCAGATGCTCGAACAGGTGCGCGAAGCCCGTGCGTCCGGGCCGCTCGTCCTTGCTGCCGACGTGGTACCAGACATTGACCGCGACGATGGGCGCCTTGTGATCCTCGTGAATCAGCAGGGTCAGGCCATTGGGCAGGATATGCTTCTGGTACGGGATATCCGGCTTGAAGGTCGCGGTGGCATCGGACCGGGTATCCGCCATGGCACAGCCGGCGAGGCTGGCGGCCAGCGCAAGGCACAGCGCTCGAATCATGATGAAAACGCTCCAGAACGAAACGGCTTGGCGGAAGCGCAGTAGAACACGGGGAGCGCGATGAGTTCCTCCGGGTGGTTCGTGGACGAGGATCACCGGCTGCGTGGCGCGGTGCGCGAGCTGATGTCGCCGCACCAGGACGAGCGGCCCGATCCCGAGGACATCGGGCTGGTGGTGATCCACAACATCTCGCTGCCGCCGGGAGAATTCGGCGGGCCCTGGATCGACGCGCTGTTCCTCGGTCACCTCGACGCCGAGGCGCACCCGTACTTCCGCGGGATCGCGACGCTGCGCGTCTCGGCCCACCTGTGCATCGCGCGCGACGGCGCGGTGACGCAGTACGTGCCCTTCGACCGCCGCGCCTGGCATGCCGGTGTCTCTTCCTGGCAGGGGCGCGAGCGCTGCAATGATTTCTCGATCGGCATCGAGCTCGAGGGCACCGACGATCGGCCCTTCGAGGCGGCGCAGTACGCGCGCCTGGTCACGGTGCTGCAGGCGCTGTTCGCGCGCTATCCGCGGCTCGGCTCGCAGCGCCTGAGCGGGCATTCGGATATCGCACCGGGGCGCAAGACCGATCCGGGCCCATGCTTCGACTGGTCGCGCCTGCACGCGATGCTGGCGGCCGCATGAGCGCCGTACCGTTCGCCGCGCGTCGCGCGGTCCGGCGCGCAATCCTGGAGACCTCTGCATGACCTTGATCGCGATCATCGTGGCGCTGCTGGCCGAGCGCCTGCTCGGCCACGTGCCGGGCTGGGGCACGCCGCGCCTGCTGCGCGGCTACATCCAGGCGTTGCGCCGCGTGCTGGTGGTGCCCCCGCTGTGGCGCAGCGCCGTGGTCATTCCCCTGCTGCTCCTGCCGCCGGTGCTGCTGTGCGCCTGGCTGCAGCAGGAGATCGGCAGCCCGGTCCTGCACCTGATGTTCTCGGGCCTGGTGCTGTTCCTGTGCCTGGGTCCGCGCGATCTCGCCGACGACGTGAAGCTGTGGCTGCAGGCGCGGGCGGCCGGCGATCACGTCACCGCCGAGCGTCTGGCGCGCCTGCTGCAGAAGGGACCGGGCCGCCAGGCCGAGGACGAGGAGCCGGCGCCACGCGGGCTGCTCGGCGCGCTGTTCATCCAGTCGCACGAGCGCCTGTTCGGTGTGCTGATCTGGTTCTTCGTGTTCGGCGCGGCCGGCGCGGTGTTCTACCGCATCGTCAGCCGCCTGCCGCGCCTGCTGATGGAGATTGAGGACTCGTCGGCGGCGCGGGCGGCCGAAACCCTGCACGCGCTGGCGGCCTGGGCGCCGGCGCGCGCCACCGCGGCGCTGTTCGGGATGGCCGGCAGCCTCGACGACGCGATCAAGGAATACCGCGCGCTGATCGGCCAGCCGACGCACGGCTGGCGCACGCACACCTGGGCGGTGCTTGCCGAGGTGGCGTCGGGCGCACTCGAGTTCGAGACCGAGGACGGTGCCAGCGCCGAGCCGGCCACGCTCGATCTGGCCGCGCGCGAGGTGCTGAACCTGCAGATGCGCGCGCTGATCATCCTGCTGGCCTTCGCCACCGTATTCGCCACCGGCGACTTCCTGTCCTGATCCCCTCCCTGCTTTTTCGATACCCCGCATGTCATCGCCGACCTTCAACCGCCTGTCCGTCGAGCACGGCTTCGCCGCCTGCGCCTTCATCCATCACATCGGCATCACGCTGCTCGACTATGGCGCCGGCTGGTGCGAGGCCGGCGTGGCGCTGCGTCCCGAGCACCTGCAGCATTCGGGCGTGGCGCACGCCGGCGTGATCGCAAC
>CAMLNE010000280.1 GCA_946481265.1 uncultured Panacagrimonas sp.
ACAAGGATCCTACGAGGGGATGCTGCCGGACGGCAGTTCCTCGATCGAGGGCTGCGGCGGCGTCCAGTGCAGGAAATCCTTTGCGCGCGGCGTCGACAGGATGCGGTCCTTGGCGTTCTGGTCGAGCGGCGCCACCGGCTTGCCGTAGTGGCCGAGCACGTAGGTGATGATCTCGTCGGGCGCGAACTTGTAGCGCTCGCCGGGCGTCATCAGGTTCATCACCGCCTGGGTGCCGATCAGCTGCGAGAACGGCGTCGCCATCACCGGGTAGCCGAGCTCGCGCCGGATGGTGGCGATCTCCTCGAGGATGGCCGGCAGGCTGGCCTCGATGCCGCGATCCTTGAGCTGGTTCTTCAGGGTGCCGGTCATGCCGCCGGGCAGCTGGTGCTCGTAGTGGAACAGGTCGTACTCGGCGGGCTGGCCGATGGGCAGGCCCTCCTGCTCGGCGATCGCCCTGAGCTTTTCGGACACGCGCTCGACCGCCGCCAGGTCCACCCTGGATTTCCAGCCCTTGCACTCGACATTGCGCAGCATCGCCTCGGTGGACGGATGGGCGACGCCGTTGGCCAGCGGCCGGCAGATCGTGTGGATCGTGTCGGCCCCCTGTTCGATGCCGGCGATGTAGTTGAGCGGGGCCAGGCCCGTGTTGTTGTGGAAGTGCAGTTCCAGGCGCTTCCTGCCGATCGCCTTCTTCACCACCTTGCACAGGCTGCGCGTGCGCTCCGGCGTCAGCACGCCGCTGGCGTCCTCGATCTCGATGCCGTCCACGTCCAGGGCCGCGAGTTCCTTCGCGCGCTCCGCGTAGTAGGCGTCGGTGTGATAGGGGCTCGAGGAGAACAGCATCGTCGGCACCGGCTCGACACCCGCGCTGCGGGCCACCCGCGCCAGCCGCGCGATCTTGTCGATGTTGAACAGGCCGTCGTAGATCCACAGCGCGCGGATGCCGTTGGCGCCCAGGCGCTGCACCCACAGGTCCATCACCGCGTCGGGCGTCAGGTTGAAGGTGACGATGCCGTTCGAGCGCGTGCCGGCACGCAGCCGGGTCCGCGGCATCGCCGCCGACAGCAGGCGCAGGTTCTCCCAGGGATC
This sequence comes from uncultured Panacagrimonas sp., assembly GCA_946481265.1. Next base: position 1,090 of record CAMLNE010000280.1, read on the forward strand.
CTCCCTGCAGTGGCGGACCTGGATCTCGAACAGCGAGCTGCCGGTGATGTCGAGCTCGTCGTAGCCGGCGCTGTCCAGGTCAGGCGCGAGCGCCAGCGAGATCGCGGCGGGCATGCGCATGCCCCACCAGCTCTGCTGGCCATCGCGCAATGTCTGGTCGATGAATCGGATGGTGCGGCTCATCAGCAGTTCCTCTTCGGCCGGCTCAGGCCGGATCGATGTAGATCAGGGCCTGGTCGTACTCCACGAGGTCGCCATTGGCCACCGCGATCAGCGCGACCGTTCCGGCAGCGCCGGCCTTGATGTAGTTCATCAGCTTCATCACCTCGATGATGCAGAGGTTGTCGTCGGCCGAGACCGCCTGCCCGGGCTGCACGAACGGCGGCGCCCCCGGCTTGGGCGCCGCATAGAAGGTGCCCAGCATCGGCGCCTTCACCGCGATCCAGCGCGGATCGATGACGGCCGCGGGGGTCGGCGCGGAATGCACGACGCCGGATGCCGGCGGGGCGGTGGGTGCGGCCGCCCGCGACGCCGGGGCCGCGGGTCTTTCGCCGGTCGTCGCGAGGCCCGCGCGGGCGGGGCCGTGCCCGTTCTTCGAGATGCTCAGCCGGATGCCGCCACTCTCCAGGCTGAGGTCTTCCCAACCCGATTTCTGGAACAGCTCGAGGACGTCGAGAATCTCGCTTTCGCTCAGCGCCATTGAAAATCCCTGGTATCCCGCGCCGTCGCGACGCGACGTGCTTCGATGACGGTCGTGATCATTTCATTTGTGCCCGCTTGCGTGCGAGCTCCACGTACAGCGGCACCACCGCGCCCCAGGACGCGAAGCGCGGATCGGTGGCGCGGCCCGTGCGCGACAGGTGATAGCCCAGCGCGATGATGCTGCTGACCTTGCACAGTCCCAGCGTCTCGTAGAGGCGCAGGTCGCGCGCCACGCGGCCGGTGGCGCGCTGCCATTGGTCCATCACGCGCTCGCGTGACCACCAGCCGTCGAGTTCGAAGCCGGCGTTGGCGAATGACACCTCGCCCTGGTCGTAGAACTGGAACATGTAGCCCAGGTCGGTCAGCGGTTCACCGACACCGGCCATCTCCCAGTCGAGCAGTGCCTGCATCGCGGGGCCTTTCCACAGGCAGTTCCCCTGCTTGGGATCGCCGTGCACCGGGGTCATCGGGCCGGACGGGGCAGGCGGCCGCGCCAGCAGCGATTCCAGCAACCCGATCAGCTCGGCCTGCGCCTCGGCCTGCACGGCCACGTCGCGCCAGTGCGTGATCTCCTGCTCGACCGTGCGCGACCCGGGCGGCATCAGCCCGGCGGGCAGCGTGTGCAGCGCGGTGATCGCGCCGACCCACTGCGCGCACATCGACGACACCGTGGCGGCATCCGCGCGCTTCATCCAGTCCGGCGCGACGTGGTCGAAGGCCTCGCCGTCGAGCCGCGCCATCAGGAAGAAGGGATCGCCGATCACCGATGCATCGGTGCACAGTTCGTACATCGTCGGGACCGGCGGGCCCTCCGGCGCCTTGCCGACCGCGTCGAGGATCGCGTGCTGGCGCGCCATGTCGTACGGCGGCAGCAGGCCCTCCGCGCTCGGCGGCATGCGCAGGATGCGGTCGAGCCCCTCCACCAGGTAGGTCTCGTTGGAGTGGCCGGTGGAGAGCGGCTTGATGCCGGTGACCGCCGCGCCGTCGGACAGGTACCGGCGCAATCCGGCCGTCATGCGCGTCAGATCACGTGCCATGTTCGGATCCAGTGAAAAGGGGCCAGGCTCGCCACGCTGAAAGGGGCCAGCCTCGCCGCGGACCTCAGGCGCTCCTGAAAAGGGGCCAGGCTCGTCGCGGACCTCAGGGATCCGACAGGCCGCACGGCGTGGCGCCGCGCGCCTGCTCGGCTCGTCCTGTGCGCATGATCCGCGGCGGGAAGCACGCCGATCAGATGAACGAGTGCTCGGCCGTGAGCCCGTACTCCGGCCAGGCGCCGACCACCACCGACTCGAAGATGCCGTAACCCACGGCGTCGCCTTCGCGGATGCGGATCGGGCAGTCGCGCAGCTGGTGGATGCGCCTGAGCGTGGCGATGTCCCCGGTGTCCTCGATCTTCTCGCCATCGACGAACAGATCGCCGCGGTACATGCCGTGCTTCTTGCCGTCCAGGCCCAGGTAGAGCGCGCAGCCCAGGTGGAAGCCGGCTTCGCCGGGCACCTCGATCTCCACCGTGCGGTTCTCGCCGTTGAGCATGTCGAAGTGGATCCGGCCGCCGAGCAGGCGCCGCGTGCGGTCGTCGTACTTGAGTTCCGGACGGATGCGCGCGATGCGCTCCTGGCTGCCATCCTGGTGATTGCGATAGCCGGAAAAGTAGAACGGCTTGTGATCGCGCATCTGCAGGTAGTAGTGGTACTCGTAGCGCTCGCCGTTCGGCTTCTCCATGAACATCGGCGACCAGTTGAGCAGGAAGGCCATGTTGGCCATCTCCTTTTCACCCCAGTCGCGCGCGGGCTTCAGATCGGTGGGCGAGGCGCCGACGTCCAGGCGCACGCCCCAGGAATGGTCGCGGAAGGCGATCCAGTCCCTGGCGGAGACATCCTGCTTCTTGCCCTCGATCGACAGCCAGCCGCGCACCGAGCCCGCCTGGTGGTAGCGCACGATGTCCGACACCGCGCGGAAGCCGTGCTCGTCGTGCTGCAGGTGGCGGTCCTCGCAGAACGGCGGGTTGAGCGAGGTGAACTCGATCTCGTAGGCCACCGGCTGCGTGCTGTTCTCTTCCAGGCGGACGCGCAGCTTCTTCAGCGGCTCGACGACCTCGTACTGCAGCGGGCCGACGCCGAGCATCGACGGATTCTCGGAGAGCAGGCGCGAGCCGCGCACGGTCCACTGCTCGCGTCCGCGCGAGATCCCGCCGAAGCCATCCATCACGTTTCGGTTCTGGTACTTGCCCAGGCCGAAGTCGATCTCAAGCGAGCCGTCCTTCTTCGGGATCGAGAACCAGATCTTCTCGGTCCAGCCCAGGTCGGATTCGCCGACGCGGCTGAACAGGTTGGCGGTCTGGTGGTTCAGCATCTCGTCCGCGGGCAGCGGACGACCGAGATTCGGGGTCATGTCGTTCTCCTCCTGCTGCGATGGCAAGCCCGCCGATTGCAGGCGCTGCGGCGCCCCGCGTCTTTCGAAATCGTGCCGGCCGTATCGGAATCGGGCCGTCGATGGGCGACCGTGCCGCGCGGGAATGCGAAACGGCGCGGAATCGCCAGGGCCCGCAGCGGCGGACCGGGCCCGGCGGGGGCGCCCGCGCGCCAGCGCCTTGCCGTCGCTGCGCGGGCGGGTGTAGATAAACCGGATGCGCGCCCTCCCGACGCCGACGCCGTTCTCCTCGCCAGGCCGCTTCGCCGCCTCCGGGCAGTCGATCCGGCGCGCGGTGGGTTTCGCCCCCGAGCTGTCCAGCGCATCGGCCGGCTGGAGGCAGGTGGCGCTCTACGCCTGGCGCGGCGAATGCGGTGCGGCCGAGTTCGAGCCCTTCGACGAACCGGTGATCGTCTACCACGTGGGCGGCGCGCAGACCGTGCCGGTGCGGCTGGAGCGACGCTGGGACCGCCGCACGCACCCGGGCCTGATCACGGTGATCCCGCCCCGGACGCGCATCGGCTGGGACATCCGCGGCGAGGTCCATTCGCGCACCGTGCACCTGGGCCGCGCGTTCTTCGCCGACGACGACGATGTGCAGGCGTCCGGCGACGACCTGCGCTTCCAGTGCGGCGTGCGGGATCCGTTGCTGATCGTCGCCATCCAGGCCCTGGAAGGCGAGCTGCGCAGCCCCGGCCAGCACGGCACGCTGTACGCGGACTCCGTGTCCCAGGTGATGGCCCTGCACCTGCTGCGCGAAAGCCGGCGCCCGGTCCCGTCGTCGGGGCCGCAACGTCTGTCGCGCGAGCGGCTGGGCCGCGTGATCGACCGCATCGAGGACAGCATCGAGACCGGCGTCTCGCTGCAGGCGCTGGCCGACGAGGCGGCGCTGAGCCGAACCCGCTTCGCCGCCGCATTCCGCGGCGCCACCGGCTTGTCACCGCATCGCTATCTGACGCAGCGGCGCCTGGCGCGGGCGCGCGAGCTGTTGCTGCACAGCACGCTGAGCCTGGCCCAGGTCGCGCTGCGCTGCGGCTTCTCCAGCCAGGCGCACTTCACCGAGTACTTCCGGCGCGAGGTCGGCGCAACCCCGCAGGCCTTCCGGCGCAGCGCCGCCGATTAGGAGACTCGAAAAGAAGCGCAGCGGGCGAAGGCAGCGGGCCCGACGCATCGCCGCGTCGTGCGGGCAGACAGGGGAGCAGCGGGAATCCGGCACCGCGCCCGGTCGGAATCCCGGGCGCGGCAGCGGGCGCCGGATCTTGCTAGCCCGCATTTCTCACAGGGGGATCGAGCGATGGCCGTGCGTCGAGGACGT
>CAMLNE010000281.1 GCA_946481265.1 uncultured Panacagrimonas sp.
CCAGCCACTGCGGATTCACGCCGCAGTACGAGGGGCTGGAGGCGATCTACCGCCAGTACAAGGACCAGGGCCTGGTCGTGCTCGGCTTTCCCTCCGGCGATTTCATGGATCAGGAGTTCGAGGACGAGGCGAAGATCGCGAAGTTCTGCAAGACCAACTTCGGCGTGAGTTTCCCGATGTTCGGCAAGACCTCGGTCAAGGGTGAGAACGCCAGTCCCCTGTTCCGCACGCTCAGCGAGAAGACCGGTGAGGCGCCGGGCTGGAACTTCAACAAGTACCTGGTCGGGCGCGACGGCAAGGTCATCACGCACTTCGGCAGCCGGTCCAAGCCGCAGGACAAGGAGATGCGCAGGGCGATCGAGGCGGCGCTGAAGAAGTAGGACGCCTCGCCCGATCCGGCGGAACGTCGGCTGACTGCGGGTTTCGCGCTGCGGTTGGATCAGCGCGTCGACGGCGAGCTCAGATCTCGATCCCCGGGCCCGGCGGTTGGGGAAGGCGGCATGCATCCGCCTCGAGCGTCGCCACCGGGTAGGCACAGTAGTCCGCCGCGTAGAACGCGCTCGGCCGGTGATTGCCGGAGGCACCGATGCCGCCGAAGGGAGCCGCGCCCGAGGCACCGGTGGTGGGGCGGTTGCGATTCACGACGCCGGCGCGGATGCGCAGGCGAAAACGCTTCCACTCCGCCGCATCGCCCGAGATCAGGCTGGCCGCGAGGCCGAAACGGGTGTCGTTGGCCGCATCCACCGCATCGGAGAAGTGCCGATAGCGCACCAGCCTGAGCAGCGGACCGAAATGCTCCTCGTCGGGCATGCGGTTGAGGTCACTGCAGTCCAGCAGCGCCGGCGACAGGAAGGCGCGTCCGAGCTTGAGCCGGCGCGCCTCGACCACGGCGCGCGCGCCCAGCGCCAACAGGCGGGTCTGTGCCGACAGGATGCTGTCCGCCGCCTTGACCGAGATCAGCGGCCCCATGAAGGGCTCGGGGGTCGAATCCCAGAGGCCGACGCGCAGCCTGGCGATCGCCTGGGCGAGCGCGGCCACCAGTTCGTCGCCTGCCTTGCCGGCCGGCACGTACAGGCGGCGTGCGCAGGTGCAGCGCTGGCCGCTGCTCAGGTAGGCCGAGAGCAGGATGTCGTGCACGGCGGCGCGCACATCGTCGACCCGGCTGCCGACCACCAGCGCGTTGTTGCCGCCCATCTCCAGCGCGAGGATCTTCCCGGGCTGCGCCGCGAACTGCCGCGACAGGACCTCGCCGGTGCGCGCGGAGCCGGTGAAGTACAGGCCGTCGAGTTCCTCGTGCGCGGCGATCAATTCGCCGGTCTCGCGTCCGCCCTGCAGCAGCTGCAGCACCCCCTTGGGAATGCCCGCCTCGGCCCACAGCTTCACGGTCTCCTGCGCCACCAGCGGCGTGTGCTCGCTGGGCTTGAACAGCACGCAGTTGCCGGCGAGCAGGGCAGGGACGATGTGCCCGTTGGGCAGGTGCCCCGGAAAATTGAAGGGCCCGAACACCGCGACCACGCCGTGCGGCTTGTGCCAGACGCGCTGGGTGACGTCGCCGTCCTGCACCTGGCTGGTGCCGGTCCGGGCGTGGTAGGCGCGCACCGAGTGATCGATCTTCGCGATCATCAGGCCGACCTCCGCCTTCGCCTCCCACAGCGGCTTGCCGGTCTCGCGCGAGATGCTCGTCGCCAGCGCCGCGCGATCGCGCTCGAGCAGCGCACCGAAGCGGCGCACCACCGCCTCGCGCTGCGCGAAGTCCGCATCGGCCCAGTCGTCGGCCGCGTCGAAGGCGGCGTCCATCGCCTGGTCCAGGTCGCGGGTGCCGGCGGCCGGCCCGGCCCAGATCTCGTCGCCCTGGCTCGGCTCGATGCTCGCGAACGGCTCGCCCACACCCTCGATCCAGGCCCCGCCGATGTACAGCAGTCCTGTGGACGCTTCCTCGTCGTTCTGCTCGCGCTGGCTCATGGGCTCACGATTCTCACCGGGTCTCCTGCGGATATGTTTAACGCAGCGGCGGTGACGTGATCCAGTACCAGGTGGTCATGCACCGTCGCGGCGGGCGCCAGCACGCAGCGGAAATCCTCCAGGCCGTCGCGGGCCAGCAGCTGCGGCGCCGCGTGCAGCGGTGCTCCGTTGCCATGCACGCGCGCTTCGAGTACCTGCGATTCGCGCAACACCCGAATGTCGGCGAGCGCGGCTTCCACGGTGGGTCCGCCATCGAAGATGTCGATGTAGCCCTGGTGGCGGAATCCCTCGCTCTCCAGCAAGCCCAGCGCCGGCGCCGTCTGCGCATGGACCTGGGCCATCACCGCACGCGCCTCGGCGGGCAGCAGCGCCGCGTAGATCGGATGCGCAGGCATCAGCTCGGCGATGAGGCGCTTGTTGCCCATGCCCACGATGCGCTCGGCCTCGGCGTAATCCACGCCGAAGAAGTGGCGGCCCAGGCCTTCCCAGAACGGTGAACGACCCCGCTCGTCGGAGACGCCGCGCATCTCGGCGATCACCCGCCCGGCGAAGCGTGCGCGGTGCGCGGCCATGAACAGGAAGCGGCACTTCGACAGCAGGCGTCCCGCACCGCCGCCGCGGAACGCCGGATCGAGGAACAGCGAGCACAGCACCGAGCTGCCCGTGTAGTCGTTGGTCAGGTACAGCGTGGAGGTGCGGTTGTAGACCTCGAACTTGCGCGAGGCCTGCACGCTCAGGCCGACCCGATAGCTGTAGAACGGCTCGTCGAGTCCACAGGCTGCTTCGACCGCGCAGCAGCCGCCTATCGCGCCGCTCGCGTGATCCTGCAGCACGAAGAGGTATCGCTCGTGCCCGGCCTGTCCGACCTGGGCCGAGAACGAGGCGAGCGACAACTCGATGCGGTCGCGCAGGTAGTCGCGATCGGGTGGCAGCGAGGTGAACCCCGCGCCGGCGCCGCGCGCCAGGTCGAGCAGCGCGTCCAGGTCGTCGAGGCGGATCGGCCGGACCCGGTTCATCGCGCCTGCGCTCCACTGGACCGGGAGCAGCGCGGGATCTGCTGCGGAAGCCGTCTGCGCGCGCCGGGCCGCCTCCGGTTCCCGGCAGCTTCCGGTCGCTGGATGCTCAGCTCCATGCCAATTCTCCGGAGGCCAGCCGCAGCAGCAGGAGGGCCGACAGGCTGGCCCGTTCGGTCATGCTCGAGACGCGCATCCATTCGCGGTCCGAATGGATGTCGCCGCCGACCACGCCCAGATTGTCGATGTTGGGCAGTCCGGCGGCGTGCAGGTTGTTGCCGTCGCAACAGCCGCCGGTGGGCTTGAACTCCAGCGACAGGCCGAGCGCGCGGCCGCAGTCGGCGACCATCCCCGCCAGGCGCCGGTTGCGCGCGTCGAAGGGCTTGGCGGGGCGGGTGAAGCCGCCACGCAGTTCCACCCGGATGCCGTCCTGCGCGTTGGCGCGAGCCAGCAGCTGGTCGAGCTGCTCATGCAGCCAGTCGGCATCCTCCGCGCCGGTGATGCGCACATTGAACTTGAAGATGCACAGCTCGGGCACGCTGTTGAGGGCGCCGCCACCGTGCGTGTAACCGGGATTGAGGGTGACGCCCTCGCGCCGCCCGTTCAGCGCGTCGATATCCGCGAGCAGGCGCGCGGCGGCGGCGATCGCATTGCGGCCGGCAGCGAAGTCCCGTCCCGCGTGCGCGGCCCGGCCGTGCACGATCACGTCGAAATTGCCGCTGCCCTTGCGTGCGCCCACCAGGTTTCCGTCCGGCAACGCCGGTTCGTAGACCAGGCCCAGGTGGTTGCGCCGCGCGGCCTCGAGGAGCAGGGGCGCGGATCCGGGCGATCCCACTTCCTCGTCCGGATTGAGCAGCAGCTCCCAGCCGATGCGTTCGCGCAGCGCCGAACGCTCCAGGACGCACAGTGCCGCCCACATCACCATCATCCCGCCCTTGAGATCGGCCACACCGGGACCGCGCAGGCGATCGCGGCCCGCGTCGATGACCGCCTGGAACGGCGAGTCGACGGCGTACACCGTATCGAGATGTCCGCACAGGAAGACGCGCAGTGGTGCGTCCGGACGCTGCCGCAGGCGCAGTGCCCGACCCAGCGGCCGCGTGCGCAGGCCGCCGTCATCGGCCGTGGCGGTGAACGGCGCCACATCGAGAAACTCGGCCCGGGCACCCAGCGGCGCGAACCACTCGGCCAGCGCACCGCCGACCGCGTCGACCCCCTCGACATGGAAGCTGCCGGAATTCTGGTTCGCCAGCCGCACGAGACAGGCGCGCATGCGGGGCAGTTGCGCGTCGATCCAGTCGAGGCCGGGCGGCGAGGCGTTCACGGAGCCAGTGTAGATCGGCGCGCGAGTCGGGACGTGCCAAGAAAGGCCAGCGCAAAGGCGCAGAGGCAAAAAACAAGGACGCGGAGGAACTGGGCGGTCGCAGGCCGTGCAAGCGGCGGGGTGCGCAAAGCGGGAAGCACGTGCGCACCAAGAACCTTGGCCACGCCCCTGCTGTTTCGGGCGCGGAGCGACAGCGCGGCAAGCTGCGATGCCGCGCTGTCGGGATGCGGTGAGTACGGCTCAGCGACTACGGACGATCACCGGCGCCAAGCGGATCCAGCACCGCGTTCGAAATTTCATAGAGCTCCAGGGAGTGGACGAGCCGCGACGTCGAGCCCTTTCGCAGGCCGGGGAGGTCCGGCCGCTTGTCGTTGGTCGGAATGATGTTGCCCGTCGCCCGTCGCAGGTTGTTGGCGTAATCGAATCCCTGCTGGCCAATCGCGTTGTCATGAAGCGGGCTGATCTGGCTGAACAGGTTAAGCGTGCCCGCGCCGTCTCTGGTCAGCTCACCCAGGTTCACGACAGGGAGAGGGGGAGCGGCGCTGGCAGCGCCTGCGAGCAGGCTGGTTGCCGCGACGACCGGTCCAAGGACATGCATCTTCGTCAGCTTCTTCATCGATATCTCCGGAAGAGGTTGGAGCGATCCGGCATTGCGCCGGGGCTTCGCGTTCCGGACGCTGCAGACGCCGTGCCCGGCGCGAGTCATCAGGCATCGTGCAGAGCGCAGGGTGGCGCACGCCCCTCTGGGGTGCCTCTGGCTCAAAATGCACCGAAGATCGCGCAAGCACGAGACGGTGTCTTGACTATCGCGCGTGGACGCCCTGCATTTCGCCGCAGCGGTGATGCAAGGGGAACCGCGGCAGGGAAGGCGCCCGTCGCGAGAAGGCATTCTCTTTCATGGACCGGATTGATCCGGTATGCCGGCCGCATTTCCCCCACACCCCCGTACGTCTGCGGACACCCGGATGGGGATGGATCCGACTGATTCGATTGAATGGATACGAATGGCATTCACCGGTATCCACGCGGCGGGGATCCGGTGAGTCGTGAAGTGGTGCCCTCGGCAGGAATCGACCACGCCCGCGCGGTTGGGGCGTGGCGCGGAGCGACAGCGACGCAACCTGCGAGGTTGCGTGCGGCGGGGGTTCGGTGAGTCGTGAAGTGGTGCCCTCGGCAGGAATCGACCACGCCCGCGCGGTTGG
>CAMLNE010000282.1 GCA_946481265.1 uncultured Panacagrimonas sp.
GCGGCGCGCGCGGTGCGGCCGGCTGCTGCTGCGGCGGGGCGGCACGCGGAGGGGGAGGCGACTCCGCGGGCTTGGACTGCGCGCGGCGCGGCGTCGGCACCATGACCGTGCGGTCATCGGCGCGCGGGGCGAAGGGATCGTCGGGATCGGTGGCCATATGAGTGCCTGTTGCCTTACGTCGCTAGGAGCGGATCGCCCAGCATTCCATCTCGAGGCCGGGAAACTCGCCCGCGATGTGCATGGCCAGCCCGCCGGACTTCTCCAGCTGCTTCCACATCTCGCCGCTGCGATCCATCTCGAAGTAGTTGAAGCCGGCGTGGAACGGAATCTGGCGTGGCGCGACCGGCAGCGGCTTGAGCGCGATGCCCGGCAGCTGCAGGTTGACCAGGTCACGCAGCTTCTCGACCGGGCCCAGCTTGGTCTGCGTGGGAAACCGGGCGCGCAGCTGTTCGGCCGGGACCTGCGCGTTGACCGCCAGCACGAAGCCGGCGGTGCGGATCAGCTCCTGGTCGGGGATCACCGCCACGTGCACGCCGTACTTGCGCGCCTGCAGCTCGATCGGGATCGCGGTGGTCTCGAGCACCACGCTGAGGCTGGCGCGAAGCTCGGCCATCAGTCGCGGAAAGCACAGCTCGGGCTGCGGATGCAGGTATTTCGGATAGGCCGCCGGGCGACGCTTGTCGCGGAACGTGGCCAGGTCGCCGGCCATGGTCACGCCGATCTGGTACAGCGTCTCGGGATGCAGCGGCGCGATGCTGCGCAGGTGCGCGACCAGCGGCTCATAGCGGTTGACCGTCTGCAGGAACAGGAAGTCCGCGATCTCGGCAACGCCACCGCGGCCCGGGTGCGCCAGGCGGGACGCCAGCGCCTCGCCACGCTGATGAAGCATGCCCTCGAGTTCCTGCAGGTAGGCGGACAGCACCGGGCTGACGCTGATCGACAGGTTCGGCGGGATGTACTGGCGGTCGAGCACCACCAGGTTGTCCGCCCGTCGCTCGACGATGCGCGCGGTGCCCAGCACCACCCAGGCGTCGGTCTGTTCGCGTGCCAGCAGCAGGCGCATCTTGAGGTCGGCCAGGCGCATCGGCGCGCGCGAGTCCGAGCCGCTGTTGTGGTCGGCGACCTCGGTGTCGACGGCCCCGTAGCGCGCGAAGGTCGCCTCGCTGCTGTCGCCCGAGTCCACTTCCACCGAGCCCGGGCGCCGTACCGGGACGGCCAGCATCAGCAGTTCGTTCTTTGAATCCGGCGGAATCTCCAGCGCGACCGGGCCGGCGTCGCGCTCCGGGAAATCGAACGGCGTGCCGTCGGGCATCACGCCGCGCGCGGCGAGGATCGCTACCTTGCCCAGGGCCAGCGCGCTCTCGTCGATGGCCAGGTGCGAAAAGCCCCAGGGGTAGGGGCTGATCTCGCCGGTGCGGTTCTCCAGCGCGCGCTCGAAATAGCGATCCTGCTGCTGGAAGTGCTGCGGCTGGAGGAACATGCCCTCCGACCAGACGACTTTCTTGCTCCAGGACATAGAAGAGGTTTCCGTGGATTCAGCGTGATGCCCGCGCGCAGTGGCGGCCCGGGAGCGGTTTCTTAGTCCTTCTCTGCGGCGTCTTCGATGGCGACGCTCACGGCCTTCTGGCCGGCGTTGATCGCCAGCACGCCGGTCGCGGCCGGCGCGACCGCGGTCGAGGCGCGCCAGGTCGAGCGCTCGACGTCACGGTAGGCCGCCAGGACGGCGATGAACTGCACGTCGGGCGCGTACTCGCGCGGCTGGGTCAGGGTCTGGCCCGGCTTGAGCACCAGTTCCTCGCGCTTGGACAGGTCGGCGGCCAGGATCTGCTCGTCCTTCTCGTAGAGGGCGAAGAAATCCGCCTTCTCGAACTCGGTCAGCGAGCGCAGTGCGTAGAGACGGATCACCAGCGGCGAGGCGCGCCCGCTGGCATCGGGATTCAGGTCGGGGGAGGCGACCACCGCGAGTTCCAGCTTGGCCGGCTTGGGCGGCTCCGGCGGCTTCTTGCCGAAGCATCCGGCCAGCAGCGCGGCGCCGAGCACCAGGCTCGTCCACAGCGCGATCGATCCTGCTCTTCCCTGTGCTCTCATCTGCCGCTTCCCCTGATTGGCGGGTCGAGACCGACCCGGTGACCCCGTTCGCTACTTGCGCCGCTGTTCCCGTTGTTCCCGCTGGCCCCGCTCCAGCGCGGCAATGTGTTCCTCGTACGCGCGCAGGAACTCGCGTCCGAACAGCGCATGGAAGTCCTCCTCGGCTTCCAGCGCGATCTGGCGGTACAACTCGCTGAACAGGTCCCAGAGCTTGGCCTTGCGGTTCATGGGCACCAGCGCGTTGATGCCGCCCTTTTCCGGCAGGCGCGATTCCAGCTGGCCCGGTTCGAAGCGCTTGAGCACGCCGGACAATGCAGCGCGCAGACCGGCCATGAAACCGAACTCGTGCGCACGCAGGTCGCTGTAGGCATCGCGCATCGCCTCGTCGGCCTCCATGAAACCCGGCATCGGCGGACCGAGCAGGTAGCGCAGGGCCAGGCGGGCATCGGGCGAGAACTTCAGCGGGTTGTTGCGGCCGCTGGCGATCATGGTGACGTCCGCGCGCATCTCGCGCTTGACGGTTCCGCGGGCGTTGAGCAGTGCGACGGTGCCGGCCGTGGCCTCGTGCATCAGCGCGCCGATCTTGAACATCAGCTCCGGCGTGAGGTCGTCGATGACCAGGTCCGGCGCGTTGAGGCCGGCCATCAGCGCCTCGAGCAGATCCGCGGGCACCGCCGCCGGGCCGGCGGCACGCGGCAGCACGGAGGCTGCGGGAGCCGGTGGCATCGGTCGCATCGGTCGCGGCGTGGGCGCCACCGGCGCGTCCATCTGCGGCGGTGGCGGGGCCGGCAGCTCGACCGCGGGCGGCTCGTCGACCGGGTCCGGCGCACCGAAGGCGTCCAGGTCCAGCATCTGGGCATCCGGCAGCGGCGTCGGCGCATGGGCCTCGGGCGGCTGGAAGGCCGAATTCAGTTCCGGAACCTGGTCCGGCAGCGACGCCTGGGTCGGCTTGTTGATGCCGCCGATCCACTGCGTCAGGCCGCTGTCGGTGCCCCCGGCGTGGGAGGGCGGTGGCTTGCCCAGCGGCCCGCTGGCGAAGGGGTCGGCACCCGGACCCGAGGACAGCCCGAACATGGCGTCGAGGCTGCCTTCACCCGGCGCCTTGGGCTGCGAGCCGAGCAGCGAGCCGAAGCTGTCATCGAGGCCGATATCGTCCGGCAGCGGATCCGGCGCGGCCGGTGGCGGCGCCATCGGATCGAAATCGGCGGGCAGGGCGGAGCTGCCGAAAGCTGCCGGCCGTGATGCCGGCGACGACGATGCGGGTGCGGGTGCGGGTCCGAAGCCCAGTTCCTCGAACAGGGCATCGGAGGAGGGGGCGCCCAGATCGGCCATCGGATCGGCGGCACCGCTGCCGCTGCCGCCGAGCAGGTCGTCGAACGGATTCGACGAGGACGGTGCGCCGGCGCCGGGCAGCGCGGCCGGGGCCGCGCCCCAGTCCTGCGCGGCGTCCGCTGCCGGCGCGTCCATGCCCTGCTCGCGGACCTCGAGTTCGTAGGGCCCGATGTTGAGGCGGTCGCCGTTGCGGATCACCGAGACATTGCCCTTGCCCAGCGGCACGCCATTGACCTTCAGCGGATTGGTGCCCTGGTCGAGCACCAGGTAGCCGCCGTCGCGGAAACTCAGCTCGGCATGGATGCGCGACACCGCGCGCTTCTCGTCATTGAGCACCAGCGTGCAGTCCGGTGAGCGACCCACCGTGCCGCCACGCTGATCGATCTGCGCCGACATGGGACGCGGCGGCGCCAGACCACCGATGCTCACGACCTCGACGGTGATCAACTGATGCCTCCCGGGACGCCGTGGAATGACGAGAGTGTACGGCCAATACGGGGGCTCGTTAAGGCGCGCGGTGCGCTGCTCGCCGCGTTCCGCCTCCGCTGGTGCGAGGCCGGCATCATGACTTCGATTGCGGGCGATAGAACTTGAACGTGCCCCGCACCGTGACCGTGGTTTTCGTGCCGCCCTCGGTCTTCTCGTACGACTTGAAATAGAGCGGGTTGCTGGTCACCGGCGCCTTGACTCCGTCCGGGATGTTCTGCTCCCAGACCGTGATCCGGCCGTCGGTATCGACCGATTTGACGATCGCCGTGTGGTGCGGTCGGGTGCCGTCGAACGTGGAGGTCTCGGTCGGCGTGTCGATCTCCATGTCGAACCCGTAGTTCCTGAACTGGACGATGTCGCCCGGCTGGACAGAGCCGATGTCGATCGCGCTGCCCCAGATGTAGTCGGCATCCGGCGTCACCTTGCCGTAGTCCGCCGCGCTCTTGGCGCCGGCTTTCTTGAGCGCCTTGTCCGCAAGATCGAAGCATTCGCCGGTCCCGACCGACTTGCCGTTGTTGTCGCTGGCGTAGTTCAGGACCGTCTGCGCGTCGACCGAGCCGCCGCCACTGAGCTCCTCGGCGGGGACCGAGGGTGTGGCCATGCCGACCGGCCCGGGGCGATTGCCCTCGGCGAGCAGGTTTGCGGCGCTGGTCGGGCCGCCGTGGCGCGTGGCGCTCGGCGTCTCCATTCCCACCAGGCCCATGCTGTGTCCGCTCATCGGTCTGCTCCGGTTCTCATCCTGGGAGGGGGTCGCGCTGCGCCGCCTGGCCGCGCTCAGCGCGCCAGCGTGGCGCGCAGGGTGTAGCCACCCATGACGATGCGCGAGCCGTCGTTGAGCGCAACCTCGTCGCCGATCTCCAGTGGCTGGTCGTCGATCAGCAGGGGGTTGGCGCTGCGCGAGATGATTTTGGTCACGCCCTTGCGCTGCACCAGCTGCGCGTGGACCCGCGAGACCGTGCGTTGCGGGTCGGGCAGGCGCAGGTGATTGGTCGGCGCGCGACCGATCGTCCCGCCGGGCGCATCGAAGCGCACCCGGATGGGAGGGTCCGGCTGGGCACCGTTGGCGCTCAGGACGTCGATGATGACCATGGCGTGCGGATCAGGGCAGCAGGTTCAGGACCAGCGGCTGGCTCGGCACGAGCGAGACGCCGATGGCGTTCGTGCTGTTCTGCATCGTCGTGCTGGTCATGCGCACCATCGGCATGCTCATGATCAGCCCCGTGTTCGACCCCAGCGTCCAGCTCAGCGGCCCCATCACGGTGCCCGACGCCACGCCCATCGCCACGCCGGGGTTGTCGCCGTTGGTCATCGGGATCTTGGTCGCGAGATTGTGCGCGGGCATGCCCATGATCAGCACGATCGTCTGCGAAGGAATCGCCATCGGGCCCATGGCGATGTTGGGATACGGAATCGGAACCGGTGCGGGGGCCGGCGGTGCCGGTGTCAGGCACACGTCCGGAAACGCCAGGCTCATCCCCATCATCTGCGTATTGACGAACATGGCGGTCTACCCGAGGTGGACCTGGCCGCCGCGCGCCTTGACCACCGTCTCGCCGGTGATCAGCGTGCTTTCGCC
>CAMLNE010000283.1 GCA_946481265.1 uncultured Panacagrimonas sp.
CAGATTGAAACGCAAACAGCGTGCAACTTCGAGAGGTAAATCAGAGAATCCCTAAGGAGTAACCAGGCTGCTTCGTACACAGCTTTCCCACCGCGCAGAACGGCATGCGCCAATCCGAGAGCACCGGCGTCGTAGACCGAGGGCCACGATAAGGAATGTCGCCTGCGCGGCGCGTGAGCCGTATTTCATGGGAAGCGGCCTTTGGGATAGATACTGATGAGGCGCATCGCATACCGCGTACCTGCGCGCTCTAAGCGGCGATGAGGGGGATGCTGTCCAAAGAAATTCGACTTGTCCGGCACTGCCCTGGTTTCGTCGCTCTCTCTTGCTAGGCGGCCATTCCCATGAAGGCACGGCCGGATCGCACGGGCCCCTCCGGCGGACGCCGACTACCGCAACGCGTCGCTTGCGCCCGCAGGCCCGTTATCGGCGATAACCGACATGTCCCGCCGACCGCCTCGGGCTGCCCGTGGACATCACTCTCCTGCGTCGATAGTGGTGGAATGCGGGCTCGTCATCGCCGTTCTCACCTCGTCGACGCTCGGCCGCAAGCGATACGCCATCGGGCCTCCGCTCCCCTCCCCACCCCACCCCCCCCCCACCGAAGCTCATAGTGGGGTCTTGGCGGCCCGCCCCAAGACGAAAAGCCCTGCGGCGCCAACAACTCCAGCAACTTCAGGTCCGGTGTGCACATCCCGCCGACCGCCGGTCCGAGCGCCTGCACGCACACTTGGTCAGCGCCCGCCTGCAGGTGCTCATCGATGCGACGCCGGATGGCCTTTTCGTCGCCCCAGGCGATCACGGTGTCGATCAGGCGATCAGACCCGCCGCCTGCCATGTCGGCGTCCGTGAGGCCGAGCCGCTTCCACAGGTTCACGTAGTTCGGAAGCCCGATGTAGATGTGCAGGAATTGCCGCGCCAGCGCCCGCGCCTTCGACGGATCGGTCTCGAGGATCGCCGCCTGCTCCACACACAACAGCTTGCCCGGGCCGAGAATTCCACGCGCCTCGGCGGTGTGCTCTGGCGTGGAGTTGTACGGGTGGGCGCCATCGGTCTTGTCACGCGCCAGCGCGAGCATCAGCGGACCCAGCGCCGCCAGCACCAGGGGCGCCATGCTCGTCGGCACGGGCGCGCCGTAGGGTGCCTGCTCCATCGCATCGAGGTACGCGCGCATCGTCGGCACCGGCTTTCCATACTGGCCGTGGCGCAGGCCCTCCACGAGCGGCACGTGCGACACCCCCAGGCCGAGCAGGAAGCGCCCGCCCCATTGCTCGTTGAGCGTCTTGCGCGACGCCGCAGCGGAGAAGCCATCACGCGCATAAATGTTCGCGATTCCGCTGGCGATGGTGATCTTCGTCGAGTTGGAGAGCAGCCACGCCGCCGAGCCAAAGACCTCGCGCCCCGTGCCCTCGGGAATCCACAGCGTGTCGTAGCCAAACGTCTCGAGGCTTCGCACGAAATCCGCACCCTTGGGCGCCGACAGCACGTCCACTGCAGCCCAAACTCCGAGTTTCTGCATCGACATGGCGCATTCCTTTCTGGGACGGAGGATCGAGGTCACTGTACCGGAGGTGTCGCCTGGCGTGCCGATGGCGGCCGCCGTCGGTTGACGATCGTGGAGCGGGGTCAGTTCCCTGTCCTGGGATACCGGCGTTCCTCGCCCGGATCGTCGTCACGAGCGTGCCTCATGTATTGTCGACCGCAACACGTGTCTCGCCCTTCGGACCAACGAAGAAGTTGGCGAGTATGCGGACTGGCTGTTGTCTCTGGGCCGTCAAGTTCTGGTGCTCGACAGGAATGTGGGCGACGACGACCATCGACCTGGCCTCCGGCTCGCGACGATGCACCGGGTAAAGAGTCGCGCCTCGATCTGCCCCTCACCTTCCTGGTCGGGCTGTTCGCCGCCACGAAGGCCCTTAGGACGGACCGACCGCCCCGTAGGCATCTTGAAGGCTTCCATCGAGTGCCCAGACACGTCCAGGATGGCGCGCCATCCCAACCCGCCCGCTTCAGCGCCCCGCCCTGCGCCGATATTCCCCCGGCGACTGCTCGAACCAGCGCCGGAAGGCGCGCGTGAAGCTGGGCGTATCGCCGTAACCGAGCTGCAGGGCCAGCTCGTCGATCTTCATCTCCGTGCCCTCCAGCAGGCGCGCCGCGAGTTGCCGGCGTTCGGCTTCGAGCACGGCGCGAAAGCTCGATCCCTCTTCCTCCAGTCGGCGCCTGAGGCTGCGTGGCGCCATCGCCAGCTGGCGCGCCACGTCTTCGATCGAGGCGGTCAGACCCAGGGGGCCAAGCAGGAGCTGCCGGACCTGCCCCACCGTGCCGGCCACCTGTCGTCGCTCGAGCTGTGCCCGGCACTGGTCCTCCAGCAGGCGCACCAGGTGCGCGTCGTACATCGGCAGTGCCGTTTCCGCGTCCTGGCGGCGCAGCACGATGGCATTGCGGGCGCAGTGGTATTGCGGCGCGATGCCGCAGAGCTCCGCGATGCGCGCGGCATGCTCCGGCGCGCGGCCCTGGTATTCCAGCCGCTGCACGCGCACGCCGGTCAGGCCCAGTTCGCGCAGCAGGTTCACCGCGGTGGCGGTATCGCGCTCGAGCAGGAACTGCCGCAGCTGTTGTGGAATTGCACCGGGATCGGCGCTGACCCCGAATTCCTCGGCATCGGAGAAGATCGACAGCTGGCAATACGCCGTGCTCAGCGGCAGGTAGCGCAGCGCGCTCTGCACCGCTTCGCGCAGGGTGCGGCTGACGCGCATCGCAAAGCCCCAGATGCCGAATGTCGCCACGTTGTATTGCAGGCCCAGCTCGAATCCCAGCGCCGGCACCTGCGGCAGCGCGAGCATCAGGTTCTCGATCAGCCGCATCTCCTGCTCGCGCGCGAGCAGCGCTTCCGGATCACGCAGCTGCGGCCCGGTGATGCCGGTGCCCAGCAGGCAGGTGTCCGCATCCACGCCATGGCGCGCCGCGAAGTTGATCATGACCTGGGCGATGACCACCGGATGCTGCACACCGGCCGGCATCGGCGGACCCGGACCCCCATCGCCCCGGCTCATTGCCCGATTCCCGCTGGCCGAAAATGCATGGACCGAGGCCGGCAATGCGCTGTCGGCCCGGTTGCCCGCTCCCTAAGGTGAGCGTCACTGGCTTTCACAACGGAGTGACTCATGGACCACGATCTGAGCGCATTGAACAAGCAGGCGATCGCCACCGCCCGGGAATTCTCGGGAGGGTTCGCCTGGCCCACGGCCGCGCTGGTGGTCATCCTGCTCACCGCCTTCATCGCCAATCTGGTCCTGTTCGCTATCGGGCAGATGCCATTCTGGGCCGCGGCCCTGATCTACGCCGCGCTGACGTACATGTCGTACACGCCGCTGCACGAGGCCGCGCACGGCAATATCCATGGCAGCAACGACCGGCTCAAGTGGGTGAACGACCTGTGCGGCTACCTGGTCGCGCCGATCATCTCGGTGCCCTTCTCCACCCACACGGTGGAACACTTCACCCATCACCGCTACACCAACCAGCCTGACAAGGACCCGGACTACGTCGTCAGCGGCATGCGTCACGGCCTGCTCGCCTTCATCGCCTGCGGTCTGCGCTTCCTGTGGGTGCAGAACTCGTTTCTCTTTCGCGACTACTGGGACACGGCGCCGCGACGCGAGAAGCTGATCTTCTTCGGCGAGATCGGCCTGGCCATCGGCTGGCGCGTGGCCTTCCTGCTCCTGGCGCCCTGGGAGTCCGCGCTGGCACTGCTGGTGGTGGGTTATCTCGCGGGGGCGCTCTTCACCGCCTACTGGTTCGCGTACCGGCCGCACCTGCCCTACGAGGAGTCGGCGCGCTACCGCAATACCAGCAGCCTGATCATGCCGACGTGGATGAAGCCCTTCGAATGGTTCTGGCTGGGACAGAACCTGCACTCGGTGCACCACCTGTTCCCACGTGTGCCGTTCTATCGCTACCACGCGCTGCATCGCCAGATCGAGCACGCCATGCGCGCGCACGGCACGCCCATCGTCGGGATACTCAGCCGGCGCCCGATCGCGTAGCCCCGGTACACGAGCGCGCCGGCGCATGGGCGTCGCCGATCCCCAGGCCGTCGCTCCGCGCAACCGCGGCAGGATCGGTGAGGCGGCCCCGGTCTACCCGGGGTCGCGCCTCAGGGTCTGCATGCCGGATGGGATCTGCGGGCGCCGGCGTGCGATCACCAGCGCAGGATCGGCACCGGGTTCAGCGGGTGCCGGAGCAGCCACTTGAAACTGACCTTGTAGACGTGCGCCGGGTAGAACGGCGACAGCGGAAACTCGGCGCCGATCTCCTTGACGAACGCCTTGGGCAGGCCGAAGCGCATCGTGGAGAAGGACACGTCGCACCAGTCGGCACGGCGCACCGGCTCCACCCAGTCGCGGTGCTCACCGGTGTAGGCGCGGATCTTGTGGTGCATCTCGATCATCAGCCGCATCTCGGGGCTCCACTCGCTCAGGCCGACCTCTGCCAGGTAGGCCTCGGCCTGGTCCGCCGAGGGACCCAGGTAGTCGAGGTTCCCGTCGGGCCAGGCCGCGATATCGTGGAACACCGCCGCGATCGCGAGCTTGTCGTCGCTGCGCGGCGACGGCTCGATCCACTGCCGGGCAAAATTCAGGATGTGGTAGGCGTGGTTTCGATAGCCGACGAACACCTTGTCGGCCTCGGGGCCTCCGAACACGCTGCGGCGCGCCTCGAGCAGCTCGTCGATCAGCGCGTACCTGTGCACGATCGGCCGCAAGGATGCCGGGGTCACGCAACGATGATCGGGCTGACCATGCCCCGGGTCCGTGCACTCCCGTGCACCCTCCTCCAGCATCATGGCGCCGGGATGGGCATGCAGCGCACAGCCGTGCCCCCGGGCGCCGGAAGCGGCGGAGTCGAGCGTCGGGCGGGTAGCGTCGGCTTGAACGGGGGTCTGCATGGCGGCGGTCCTGTGGCGTACCAAAAAACGTATCCAGAAACACTACACCGGCGGGGCTGCCACCGGGACTCGCTTGCACGCAAAGTCGCGTTGCACATCTGCGACGGTCCCGGGATGGCGGGACGGCACCTGCTCCGCCACCGGCAGCCCGGCGCGATCCGGCGTTTGCCCGTGGTGGCCGAACGGATCCCGGCGATGGCTGCACAGGACGCCTCGTTGCTGCTGACCAGGCGCGCCTGAAGGCCGGGCCCCATCGAAACGGCGGCGATGCACCGGTTGCCCCTCCCGTGCGCGTACCGGTGCGGCGCGACCCCGGTTCTGGCGACAATACGGCGACCGGCCCCATGAGCGTGCCGGCTCGACGCAGCCGAATCCAAGGAACCCGATGAGCACTCGCGCGATGTACCACCAGGTGGGGCTGCTCGCGACGGCGCAGGCCCTGTTCCAGACCGGTGCGGTGCTGGTCATGACCATCGGGGGACTCGCGGGCCAGCTGGTGGCGAGCCGGCCGGAGTGGGCCACGATACCGATCGCGTCCAT
>CAMLNE010000284.1 GCA_946481265.1 uncultured Panacagrimonas sp.
TTCCTTTCAGACTGCACGACGTTAACACACGACCATGGGTTCACGTCACGCGAGCGTCAGGCCGAAGGGACTTGTCAGCGACTCGTCAGCTTCGCGCCGTTTCCGGTGGTCCTGGCAAAGCGAACCAGTTGTGCTTTCGGCAGTCCGAGTCACTGCACCGGTCGGGCTTCAGCGACGCCCCTAGGCAGTACCGTTGACGACCCGTACCATCCCAATTCAGACAGTGATCCCAACGGAGATATCGATGAACCAGCGACACTACCCGGCAGCCCCCCTGCCCGGAGGCCGCACTTTCGAGCACGGAGGCACCGAAGCCGGCTTCAAGGTCCTGCGGCAGACCTACATGCTGCTGTCGATGACCCTCCTGTTCAGCGCCCTGATGGCGGGCGTCTCGATGGTCCTCAATGTCCCGTATGGCCTGAGCCTGGTCTGCTCGCTGGTGGCCCTGGGCCTGCTGTGGTTCGTGGTGCCCCGCACCGCGAATTCCGAGGCCGGCATCTGGGTCGTGTTCGCGGTAACCGGCCTGCTCGGGTTTGGCCTGGGACCGGTGATCAACAGCTACCTCGGCCGCTTCGCGAACGGCGGGCAGATCGTGATGCTGGCCTTCGGCCTGACCGGCGCCATCTTCGTGGGCCTGTCGGCCTACGCGGTGAAGACCCGCAAGGACTTCAGCTTCATGCGCGGCTTCCTGGTCGGCGGTGTGCTGCTGGCCTTCGTGCTGAGCATCGGACTGCTGGTGGCCTCCCTGTTCGGGTTCTACTTCCAGCCGCTGGCACTCGGCATCTCGGCGATGTTCGCGCTGCTGATGGTCGGCATGATCCTGTGGCAGACCGGCGACATCGTGAACGGCAACGAGACGAACTACGTACTGGCAACGATCAGCCTGTACGTGGCCATCTACAACCTGTTCACCAGCCTGCTGCACCTGCTCGGCTTCGCCGCCGGCGACGATTGATCAGCTACATACCTGCATTGGACGAGGCCCCGCACTGCGGGGCCTCGTCGTTTGTGCCGCACGGCCTCGGGGGCTTCCGATGAACTGGTCCGTACTCGGCCAGACCACTGGCCTGCTGATCCTCTCCAACGTCTTCATGACCCTGGCCTGGTATGCGCACCTGCGGGACATGCGCGACAAGCCCTGGATCGTCGCCGCCCTGATCAGCTGGGGCATCGCCCTGTTCGAGTACCTCCTGCAGGTGCCCGCCAACCGCATCGGCTACACGGCGCTTTCACTGCCGCAGCTCAAGATCCTGCAGGAGGTCATCACGCTGTCGGTGTTCGTTCCGTTCGTGCTGATCTACATGAAGCAGCCGCTCAAGCTCGACTACCTGTACGCCGCGCTGTGCCTGGTCGGCGCCGTGTATTTCGTGTTCCGTCGCTGAGTGTTTTGCGAAGACCGGTTGATCAATTTATGTTCGCTATGCAAGCCATACATATAATTGGCCTGAGCTATTTATGAGAATGATTATCATCTTCCTCGGCGCAATTTTCGCGGGAGAACACCATGGCCAAGACCCTGAGCTTCGCCGTCATGCACATGACGATCGCCTTCAGCGTCGTCTACCTGCTGACCGGGGACGTGCTCGCGGGCGGCGCCGTGGCCTTGATCGAGCCGCTGTGCAACACCGTCGCCTTCTACTTCCACGAGAAGCTGTGGCGCGGCGGGGCCCCCGCGGCGATGGCTCGACGCATGGCGTGACCGCGGCCTGCACCACGCCACATCTCCCTCGTCCTGATCGTTCGCTCGAGGACTGCGTCGCCTCCGCGCGGCCGACCGCTCCGAGCACAGCACTGGAACCGGAATGAAGTTCGAAGACTACGTTCGATACGACGCGCTCGGCCTGGCGGACCTGGTGGATCGCGGCGAGGTGGCTGCATCCGAACTGCTCGACGCCGCCATCGCACGTACCGAGGGGGTCAACCCGGCGCTCAACGCCGTGGTGCACCGCTTCGACCACCGCGCCCGCGAACAGATCGCTGCCGGACCGCGCGGCCTCTTCGCGGGCGTGCCCTTCCTCATCAAGGACCTGTCGGCCGACTACGCCGGCGAGCCGATCAGCAGCGGGTGCCGGTTCCTGGCCGACTATGTCCCGGCGCATGACTCCGAGTTGGTGCGCCGCTACAAGGCGGCCGGCCTGCTGATCTTCGGCAAGACCAACACGCCGGAATTCGGCCTGACCCCCTTCACGGAGCCGGCGCTGTTCGGACCGACCCGCAATCCCTGGGACCTGCGGCGCACGCCAGGCGGTTCCAGCGGCGGCTCGGCGGCTGCCGTGGCAGCCGGCATCGTGCCGATGGCCAATGGGGGCGACGGCGGCGGCTCGCTGCGCATCCCGGCCTCGTGCAATGGCCTGGTCGGTTTCAAGCCCTCGCGCGGCCTCGTTCCCTTCGGCCCGGATCGCGGTGAAGGCTGGTGGGGCTTCAGCGGCGAACACGTGGTATCGCGCAGCGTGCGCGACAGTGCCGCCGCACTCGACGTCACCGCGGGGCCCGATGCCGGTTGCCCCTACTTCCTCGCTCCGGCGGCCAGCTACCGGGCCGCGCTGCAGCAGCCGCCGCCGCGACTGCGCATCGCCTTCACCACCACGCCGCTGGCCGGTCGCGAGATGGACGCCGAATGCCGCACCGGCGTCGAGCGCACCGTCCGCCTGCTGCAGGATCTCGGGCACGAGCTGGTCGAAGCCGCACCGCCGGTGCCACGCGATGAATTCGTGCGTGCCTTTGCCACCATGATCGCCAGCGAGACATCCGGCACCCTGGCCTCCATCTCACGCGATCTGAAGCGGCCGCTCGACCGGGACCTGTTCGAACCCTCCACCTGGGCGCTGTCGCGTATCGGCCGCAGGGTAAGCGCACAGGACGTGGCGCTCGCGCGCCAGTTCTTCGGCCGGCTCACGCGCGCCATCGGCCACTGGTTCGAAGGCTACGACGTGCTGCTCACCCCGACCGTGGGTCGGCCGCCATTTCCGATCGGCAGCCTGCAGCCGGACGCGGCCGAGCGGCTCCAGCTGGCCCTGCTCAACCGCTTGCCGGTCGCAGGTCTGATCCGGTCCGGCCCGCTGCTGACGCGGCTGGCTGAAAAGACCTTCGACTGGATGCCGAACACGCCCGTGTTCAACGCCACCGGCCAGCCGTCGATCTCCCTGCCGCTGCACTGGAGCGCCGACGGTCTGCCGGTCGGCATGATGTTCACCGCCCGTCTGGCGGACGACCAGCGCCTGCTGCGCCTGGCGGCGCAACTCGAAAAGGCGCAGCCCTGGTTCGATCGGCGTCCCGACCTGTAGAAATGGGCGGACCCGTGCCAGGGCGGGCACGGATCCGCGAGCGCGCTCCTACTGGGCGGTGATCCCGGCGCGGCTTCCGCGCAGCACGAACTTCTGGATCTTGCCGGTGGCGGTCTTGGGCAGCTCGTCCACGACGTGGAAACCGGTGGGCACCTTGAAGTGCGCCAGGTTCTCGCGTGCGAAGGCGCGCATCTCCTCGGGCGTGACGGTCTTTCCCGGATGCAGCACGAGGAAGGCATTGGGCGACTCGCCCCACTTCTCGTGCGGCATGCCGACCACGGCGACCTCGAGCACGGCGGGGTGGCGCAGCAGCGCACCCTCGACCTCGATCGACGAGATGTTCTCGCCACCCGAGATGATCACGTCCTTGAAGCGGTCGCGGATCTCGATGTAGCCGTCCGGATGCACCACCGCGGCATCGCCGGAATGGAACCAGCCGCCGGCGAAGGCCTTGGCGGTCGCCTCTTCATCGTTGTAGTAGCCCTTCATGACGACGTTTCCGCGCGCCACGATCTCGCCCAGCGAGTTGCCGTCGTGCGGCACCGGCTTCATCTGCTCGTCGACCACTTCCAGCTCGCCCGAGGTGATCAGCTCCACGCCCTGGCGCGCCTTCAGCTTCGCCCGCTCGCCCGGCGACAGCTCGCCGTGCGCGGGCAGCGGTTCGCAGATCGAGATGAACGGCGCGGTCTCGGTCAGCCCGTAGACCTGGGTGATCTCCCAGCCCAGTTCACCTTCCATGCGCTCGATGGTGGCCGCGGCCGGCGGCGCACCGGCGGTGAACACCTTCACGCCACGGCGCACGGCCCGGCGCTGCTCCTCGGGGCCGTTGGCCACGGCGATCAGCACCGTCGGTGCCGCGCACAGGTGCGTCACCGATTCACTGTTGATGGCCTGGTAGATCAGCTGCGCCTCGACCTTGGGCAGGCAGACGTGCACGGCGCCGGCCGCCGTCACCGTCCAGGTGAAGGTCCAGCCGTTGGCGTGGAACATCGGCAGCGTCCACAGGTAGCGGTCGGCCGGCGTCATGTTCCAGTGCACCAGCGTGCCCACGGAGTTCGCCCAGGCGTTGCGGTGCGTGATCATCACGCCCTTGGGGCGTGACGTCGTGCCGCTGGTGTAATTGATCGAAATCAGGTCGCTCTCGGCGAGCGGCGGCGGCTCGAACGAGGGCGTGGCCGCAGCCAACAGTTCCTCATAGTTCAGCCAACCCTGCCGGCTGGCGCCCATGCCGACGAAATGCTTCACCGTGGTCATCTGCGAGCGCACGCTGTCCACCAGATCGAAGTAATCCGGATGGACGCACAACACCACGGAGCCGCTGTGGTTGGCCAGGTAGATGAAGTCTTCCGCGGTCAGGCGGTAGTTCATCGGCACCAGCACGGCGCCGATCTGCGGCACCGCGTAGAACTGCTCGAGATGTTCGTGCGTGTTCGGCGCGATGGTGCCGACACGATCGCCCTGGCGCACGCCAAGCTTGTTCAGCGCCGCGGACCAGCGGTCGCAGCGTTCACCGAACTGGGCGTAGGTATAGCGAAGGTTTCCATCGACCACCGCCTCACGCTGCGCATGCAGCTTGCGCGAGCGGCGGAAGAATTCCAGGGGACTCAGGATCGTTTCCATCTTTGCGGTCTCCTCCGCGATCTGTCGGTCTGCCGGGCTGTCCGGCAGAGTCTCGGGCCAGACTAGAGTCGCGCGCAGGTCGAATCAACTACTCGGACGGGCAGGGCTTTTCCCGCATTGCGCCTTTTTCCGCCTCAGGTTTCGCCACGCAGCACGTGCTTGCGTACCTTGTCGGTGGGCGTGCGCGGCAGCTTGTCGACCCAGACAAAGGCGGTCGGCACCTTGAACGGCGCGAGGTGCTCGCGCGCGAAGGCATCGATCTCCTGGTCGGATGGCGGCGACACGCCGTCCTGCGCCACCAGGAAGGCCTGCGCCGACTCGCCGAGTTCGGCGTGCGGCATCCCGACCACCGCGGCCTCGCGTATCGCCGGGTGCCGCGACAGCGCCTCCTCGACCTCGACCGAAGAGACCAGCTCGTCGCCGCTGATGATGATGTCCTTGAAGCGGTCGCGGATCTCCAGCGTGCCGTCGGCATGCATCACCGCCGCGTCTCCAGTGTGGAACCAGCCGCCCGCGAATGCGCGGGCGCTGGCCTCGGGATCGCG
>CAMLNE010000285.1 GCA_946481265.1 uncultured Panacagrimonas sp.
CCAGCGTTGCAGCAGCACGCAGCGCAGCGCCTCGACGACCTTTCCCGGCGTGGTGGTCAGCGCAAACCCGGCCAGGAAGATGCGCAGGCTCGGGCGCCAGGGCACGGGGTGTCCCAGGCGTGCCAGGTAGAGCTGCCAGCGGACGAAGCGCAGGCCGTAGTTGAGCAGCGCCAGCGCCAGTGCCAGGCCGATGCCCGGCGCGCCCACCTGGCGGATGGCCTGCCCGACCTCGCGCCAGCCGCCCCACAGCGCAAAGCCCAGGTAGCCGAGGGCACACAGGCCGGCCGACCAGACCAGCGCGCGGATCTGCCAGGCGCCGGCCGGGGCGGGCCGGCTCACAGCCGCAGTCTCTTGAAGATCGCCTCGGGGATGCAGCGGATGACCAGCATGATCCAGCGCCAGAACCCGGGCGTGTACAGGGTGGCCCGACGCTGCTCGATGCCGCGCACGATGCGCCGCGCCACCGCGTCCGGCGTGGCCAGCAGCAGGCCGGGCAGGGACAGGTGGCGGGTCATGGGCGTGTCCACGAAGCCGGGCTTCACCGTCATGACGTGCACGCCGCTGGCGAAGAGCTGTGCCCGCAGGCCCTCGCAGTACGTGCTGACCGCCGCCTTGGCGGCACCGTAGAGATAGTTCGACGGCCGCCCGCGGTCGCCGGCCACGGAGGACACCACGGCCAGGCTGCCGCGGCCCTGCGCGCGCAGCACCGGCGCCAGTCGCGTGAGCAGGGCGAGGGTGCTGGTGGCATTGGTCGTGAACTCGCGCACCGCCAGCTCGGCGTCCTGCGCGCAGCGCTCCGCGTCGGGCAGCGTGCCGTGTGCGACCAGCGCGATATCCAGCGGGTGCAGGCTGCGGGCGCAGCGGGCGACCAGCTCCGCGTGCGCCGCGAAGTCCGTCATGTCCATGACGTGGACCTCGGCCGCGCTGGCGCCGCGGGCAAGCAGGTCCGCCGCCACCAGGTCCAGGCGTTCGGCGTTGCGCGCCACCAGCAGGAAGCGCGCGCCCTGCGCCGCCCAGCGGCGCGCGCAGGCCACCGCGATGGCCGAGGCCGCGCCGAGCACCAGGATGTTGCGGGGCTGCGTCGTCGTCATCGGGTGACCCGTTGCCAGAAGTGGGAGAGCAGGCCCGGGTCGCGCAGGGCTTCCACCTGCGGCCAGGCCGGGTAGGCGCGCTGGAAGTCCGCCGCGCTCATGTGCGCGTCCTTGGCCGGGTAGAGGCGGCCACCGGCGTCGCGGACGATCGCGTCCAGGCGCGGGAACAGGCGGTGTCCCGGGTGCATGCCCTGCGCAAAGTCGATGGCCAGGGTCACGCCCGGCAGGGGAAAGGACAGCAGCCCGGGCGAATCGAGCGTGCCGCAGCGCTTGACCACGGCCAGGAAGGAGCCGGTCTTCGACTGCGCAACGCAGCGCAGCAGCGCCTTCAGCGCGGCGCCCGCCTGTGCCTCGGGAATCACGCACTGGTACTGCTGGAAGCCGCGCGTGCCGTAGAGGCGGTTCCAGTCCTCGACCCCGTCCAGCGGGTAGAAGAAGGACGTGCAGGGCACCGAGCGCCGCACCGTGCCGGCGGCGTGGCGGTGCCAGTAGAGGAGGTTGAAGGCCTTCAGGCTGGCGCGGTTGACCAGCGAGAACGGCGGCGCAACGGGCACCCGCAGGCGCGTCGACGCATCCACCTCCAGCGGGCCGCTGCTGGCGAAGTCGCCTGCCGTGTAGATGCCGCGGCCCAGGTCCGCGCCGCCGCGCGTGCAGTCCACCCAGGACACGGAGAATTCATGCGCCGGGTCCAGCTCGGTGGAGATCTGCAGGAACTCGTCCAGGCTGCCGAAGCGGATGGACAGCGCGTCGATCCGGCTGCTGCGGATCGGCATCAGCTGCAGCTCCACCCACTCGATCAGGCCGGTCAGGCCGAGCCCGCCGACGGTGGCGCGGAACAGATCCGGATTGTCCTGGGCCGAACACTGCAGCCGGCCGGCGTCGGTGCGCACCAGTCCCAGGCGGCGCACGTGCCGCCCGAAGCAGCCGCGCACGTGGTGGTTCTTGCCGTGCACGTCGTTGGCCACGGCGCCGCCCAGGCTGACGTGACGCGTGCCCGGCGTGACGCAGGGAAACCAGCCGCGCGGAATGCTCACGGCCAGCAGCTCGCCCAGGCTCATGCCGGCCTCGGCCAGCACCGTCCCGGTGCGCCAGTCCGCGGCGCGCAGCCGGTCCAGTCCGCGCGTGGCCACGACATGGTTGCTCGCGGCCAGGCACACGTCGCCGTAGCTGCGGCCGCGGCCGTGCGCCAGCGTGCTGCCGTGCGTCGACACCACGCGCTGCAGCGCGGTGGCGAGTTCGTCGGGCCAGTGCAGGGGATGCGCGGTCTGCGGGTGGTCGGGATAGCGGCCCCAGGAGCCGACGTCGGACGCCCTCACGTCGCGGCCCAGAACACCAGCACCAGGGAGAATCCGATCGCGAGGCTGGGCAGGTCCTTGAGCGCGAACACCACCGGGTCGTCGTGCATCTGCCCGCGGTGGGTCAGCAGCCAGACGCGCGTGATCCACAGCAGCAGCAGCGGGCAGGCCAGCCAGATGATGTGCGGGTAGCGATACAGCGGCGAGGCGCCGATCTCGTGGATGTACAGGGCCAGCACCAGCGTCGACAGGTAGCCCGCCGCCGCACCCAGCGACGAGATCATCTCCAGGTCGTCCGGAAAGTAGCCGCGGCCGCGCACCTGCAGGTCGTCGCCTTCGGCGCGCAGCTGGCGCAGCTCGCCGTAACGCTTGACCAGCGCCAGGCTCAGGAAGATGAAGATGGAGAAACCCAGCAGCCAGAAGGTGAGCTCGATGCCGGTGGCAGCGCCGCCCGCGATGATGCGCAGCGTGTAGAGCAGCGCCAGGACCAGGATGTCCACCGCCATCAGCCGCTTGAGCCACAGCGAGTAGGCCAGGGAAAGCAGGGTGTAGGTGCCCAGCACGACGACGAAGGGCAGCGGCAGGGCGAGCAGTGCCAGCGCGGCGCCGGCGGCCACCAGTCCCGGCGCCACCCACAGCCCGCTGCCGACGCGAAGCGCACCGGTGGCGAACGGCCGGCGGCACTTCGTCGGGTGATGGCGGTCGTCGTGCAGGTCGAGCAGGTCGTTGAGCAGGTAGACGCCGGACGCGCACAGCCCGAAGGCCAGGAAGGCCAGGCCGGCGCGGCCCAGCAGGTCGGACTCGAGCCCCTGGTGCGCGGCCAGCAGCGGCACGAAGATCAGCGCGTTCTTCGCCCACTGATGCAGGCGGATGGCGCGCAACCAGGTGGCCGGCCCGCCGGCATCGCGCTCCCATACCTGCGCCACCGCGCCGAGCTGCGCCGCGCGCCGCCGGATGCCGGCGTCGGGGTTGGCCAGCAGG
Source organism: uncultured Panacagrimonas sp. (assembly GCA_946481265.1). The sequence goes on from CAMLNE010000285.1 coordinate 3,368, forward strand.
ATGCGCCGGGCGACCGCCCACACCGGCAGGTCGTCGGCCGAGTTGCCGATGTAGTCGAAGCCCCTTGCACCGAACGCGGCGACCAGCCGGTCACGCTTGGCCGCGCGGGACAGATTGGTGTGACCGTCGCTGGCAAAGACCGTATCGAACAGGCCCAGGAAGTCCGCGACGCGGTCGGCCAGGCGCTGGTCGCTGGCGGTGGCCAGGACGATCTGCCGGCCGGCGGCCCTTTCCGCCCGGATGAAGGCGATCAGGCGCTCGTCGAACGGCAGGCGGGCAGCCTCGATGTCCGTGGCCTGCGCGACCCGCGCCTTGAGGTAGGCCTTGCCGCGGAAGATCCAGAACAGCATCTGCAGCGCGTGCAGCGGGTGGCTGCGCAGCAGGGCGAGGGCGGTCTCCAGCAGCAGGTCCGTGCGCAGCAGGCAGCCGTCGAGGTCGACGACGAGCGGGACATCGCGGTGGCGCCGGCCGGAATCCGCTGCGATCGGTGCCTCCTGTTCCATCCTGGGTACGGGCCTGTGTCGGGTCGGCGGCATTCTGCAATATCGGCAGGAAGGGGTATGGCGAGGCCGCGTTGGCTGCCATCCGATGGACTCTTCCTTGCTTGTCCATGCGAATGAATACCAGCGGCGAGTCGTGGGTCGCGCGGTGGGGGCAGCGCATGCAAGGCGCGGAGCGCGTGCGCGCCCTCCCACTCCCGCTTTCACCTTCGCCTGCGCTGCCCTGCTGCAGGCGCGCTTTGCGCCGCGCAGACCGGACCTTTCACAACGGCTTGGGGCAGGCGCTGATCGCGGCCCGGAATGACACGATCACCGGTACCCGGTCTGACGGATTCGTCACATTTGGTCCAAGGCGGCGCTTGTCAGGCGGCAGAGCTGCCGACCGGTGCGACGACGGTGCACGGGGGTTCACGCTGATCGAACTGCTGGTGGTGATGGCGGTGCTGGCCATCGCCATCTCCATCGTGCTGCCCTACTTCGAGCACGTGATCCTTCGCAGCCGACTGCAGGCGGTGGCCAGGGAACTGGTATCGGACGCGATCGTGGCGCGCACCGAGGCAATCAGGCGCGGCGCCGTGGTGCGGCTGTGCAGTTCAAGCGACGGCGAAAGCTGCGGTGGCGATTGGAGCGAGGGCTGGATCGTACGGGTCGGCTCCGCGGTGCTGGAGCGCAAGGGCCCGGTGCCCGGCGGGTTCAGGATCCTGGCCAGCGGCTCCATGCGGGCGCTGGTGTTCAAGCCCACCGGCGCCACCCCCGCAAAGTTCACCATATGCCGCGCCACACCGAAACCGGGCTCCGAGGAGCGGGTGGTGACGATCGCGCCCAGTGGCCGCGCCGATGTGAGCCGCAGCTCGACAGGGTCGTGCGGCGCGCCCCTGTCTTCATGACGGCATGGAAGGCGCTCGCGGTCCTGGTGTAGCGAGCGCCGTTGCGGCGCGACGCGCCTGATCCTGTGGTGCCCGAGACGGACCGGCCGCCCACAGGGCCGTTTCTTGCTCCCGGCACGCCCGTCTGCAACCGCGACCGCCGGAGCGCGCCATGAACGATGCAGCTGACACCCGCCGCCGATGGGCGGCATTCCTGCTGGGATTTTCCCTGAGCGGATTCTTCGACGGGATCCTGCTCCACCAGATCCTGCAATGGCATCACCTGCTGCTGGGCTGGCAGGACGGCGTCTTGCGCGACATGAACGTGCAGCTGGCGGCGGACGGTGTGTTCCACCTGCTCATGTATGTGCTGACCCTGGTTGCGCTGTGGCTGTTGTGGTCATCGCGCGATCGTGCGCGCGAGTGGTCGGGGCGCAGGGTGCTGGCGCTTGCCCTGCTCGGGTTCGGTTCCTGGCACGTGCTCGACGCGGTGCTGTCGCACTGGCTGCTGGGGATCCATCGCATCAGGATGGATTCGCCGGATCCGCTGTTCTGGGATCTGTTGTGGGTGGGCCTGTTCGGCCTGGTCCCGGTGGCGATCGGTCTGTGGTTGCGCCGCATGCCGCCGGGCGCGGCCTGATGCGGGAGGGGCTGGGGCTGGTCTACCTCCCGGTGTGTTTGCTGGGGGGCCCCACA
>CAMLNE010000286.1 GCA_946481265.1 uncultured Panacagrimonas sp.
TCAGCAGGACCGAGGGCAGCAGTTCGGCCTGTGGCAGCAGCTGGTAGTGGTGCGGCCCGAACACCGCCGGAAGGTAGGCCGCGGCCTGGCGATCGATGGTCAGGCAGAACGGCGAGATGCCCTGCAGGCGCGCCTCGATCACCGCCTGGCGCATGTCCTCCACGCCGTATCGCCCTTCGTAGTCATCGATGTCGTTCGGCTTGCCGTCGGACAGCAGCAGCAGCAGGCGATGCGTCGCGGCTTCGCGTGACAGCACGGCGGTGGCGTGGCGGATCGCGGTGCCGGCGCGGGTGTAGTGCTCCGGCTCGAGGCCGGCGATGCGCAGCGCGATGTCGGGACCGTAGCGTTCGCGGAATTCCTTCACCGGTCGCAACACCACCGCCTGCGGCCCTTCGCCGGAGAAGGCGAGCACCGAGTACGGCGCGGCCATGCCCTCCAGCCCGACGCAGACCAGCAGCAGCGCCTCGCGTTCGACATCGATGACGCGCCGTCCCGGCGCGACCCAGCTGTCGGTCGAGCCGCTGACGTCGACCAGCAGGGTAATGGCCATGTCGCGCCGGCCGCGCTTCTCGGTCTGGTACACGCGCTGATCCAGCGGCAGGCCAGCGCGGTAGTCGGCCTGGGCCGCCGTCCACGCATCGATGTCGATCGCGTCGCCGTCGAGCTGGCGGCGCAGTCGCACCCGCTGCGGCCGCAGCATCTCGAAGCGCCGCCGGATCTCGTGGAGCATCGACGCGCGCTGCGCCAGCGTCTGTTCGACCCAGGCCGACGGGCCGGGGCACGCGGGCTGCAGCAGCACCGTGGCGCCGGGATGGCGATAGGCCGCGGCGCGGTAATCCCACTCGGGATACTGCAGCGCGCTGTTTTCCCCGACGCCCGCCGTCCCGTCGCGTCGACTGCGCGCCGCGGGCGGCTCGTCCGAGAGCAGCACTTCCTTGGGCCTGCCCGGCGTGGCCACCAGGCGCGCCTCGGGCAGATCCGAAAGCGCATCGGCGAATTCCTCGGAGGCGGTTGTCTGGTCGCGGTCGGTGGGGCGCTGCATGCCCATCGGATCCTCGGCGGCCTCGTTGGGCTGCGCCGACTGCACCATCCATGCCCCGGGCGTCCCCTCGTCCTCGTCCTCCTGCGCCTCGCGCACTTCCGGCCGGCGTCGCAGGCGGGCGCTGCGCGGCGGCGCGGCGACGTCGTCGTCGGCCGCGGGTCCGGATCCCGCCGCGACGCCCCGGCTGCTGGCCGGCGGCGCACGCAGGTCGCCAGTCCAGTCGTCGCGCCACATCAGCGCCGCCGGACGTCCGGCCAGTTCGGGCTGCGTCATCTGCTCGGCTGCCCAGCGCAGCACCTGCTGTGGGCTCATCGACGACATGCCGCGCTGCGGCTGCGCGCCACCGAGGAAGGCTTGGACGAATTCCTCCAACGCGCGCAATGGCGGCGCAAAGCGCACCGGCGGCGGTCGCTGGCGCAGCGCGCGCGCGCGCAGGGCGACCAGCGCCGCCGACATTCCCGGCAGCTCGGCCGCAAGCGCTGCATCCGCCGCGCTCGCCTCGCCCAGAACAAACAACTCGCGCAGCAACGGTGGATCCAGGCCGGCCACCAGCGCCGCACTGCCCCGCGCCGCGCGCATCGCCTGGCGCAGCGCCTGCAGCCGGAAGTGGTCGAGCGCTTCGCCGGCACTGCAGTGCGCGCCGTAGTCGGCCGGCAGCCACAGCGTCTGGCCGTCGGTCGCCGGCACCGCGCAGCGCTGTTCGGGGAGCGCCTCGCGCAGCATCAGCCGGGCCAGCCAATTCCGCGGCAAGGCGGGCTGCGCCACCTGCATCGGGAAACTGCGCCCGAAGACGGCGCACAGCAGCAGCCCGATGCGCGGTGCGACATCCCGCAGGTGGAGCGCTTGCGCAGCTCCCCCACTCCGCCGATGCCGGCGCCACAGGCCCTGCGCGTAGACCGTCGCGTGGCGTGCCGCGTCAACCAGCACGTCCTCGGCTTCGGCCACCGGCGCTCAGACGAAGATGGCGTCGACGAGGTCGCGCATCGCTGCCACCAGCGAGGGTTCGTCCGACAGGGGCGAGACGATGGCGCCGTAGCAGGCCGTGCGCAGCGGGATGCCGCTGCCGATCAGGCGCGCCGCGGCGATCAGCAGCCGGGTGCTCGGAACCTCGGCCAGGCCACGGTCCTGCAGGCCGCGCAGGCGCCGCGCCAGGTCGACCAGCGTGCGCGCGATGCCGGCGTCGACCCCGCCTTCGTGCTGCACGATGGTGGCCTCGCGCTCCGGCGCGGGAAAATCGAAATCCAGGCCGACGAAGCGCTGGCGCGTGCTCGGCTTGAGATCCTTGAGCATGCGCTGGTAACCGGGGTTGTACGACACCACCAGCTGGAACCCGGGAGCGGCCGCGATCTGTTCGCCGGTCTTGTCGATCGGCAGCACGCGGCGGTGATCGGTCAGCGGGTGGAGCACCACCACGGTGTCCTGGCGCGCCTCGACGACCTCGTCCAGGTAGCAGATCGCACCTTCGCGCACCGCGCGCGTCAGCGGTCCGTCCTGCCATGCAGTGCCGTCGTGGCGCACCAGGAAGCGGCCGACCAGGTCACTCGCCGCCAAGTCGTCGTGGCAGGAGATGGTCACGAGCGGCCGCTGCAGGCGCCAGGCCATGTGCTCGACGAAGCGGGTCTTGCCGCAGCCGGTCGGGCCCTTGAGCATCACCGCGAGCCGCCGCTGGTGACACTGCTCGAACACGGCGATCTCCTCGCCCGTGGCCAGGTACCAGGGCGCGGCCTCCGCTGGCGGATCGCTCACTAACCGGTGGCCGGGCGGGCCGGTGGCGATTCATCCGCAGCCTCGACCTCGAAGCGCGGCGGGTGGCGGAAGAAATCCACGATGAACAGCAGCACCCCGGTGGCGAACACGCTGCCCGTCGCGATCAGCATCAGGAAGTGCACCTGGATCTTGAGCTGCGCGTCGAGGTAGCCCAGGCCCATGATCCGCTCCAGGTAGACCTGCCCGATGCCGGCGGTGGCAAACGACAGGGTCATGCCGAACATGCCGCCGAGCTGCAGCCAGAACGACCACCAGCCAAGCGCCGTGCCGCCCTCCGGACGACGCGTCAGCGACGGCATCGCGTAGGTGATCATCGCCAGCACGATCATCGCGTAGGCGCCGTAGAACGCAGCATGTCCGTGCATCGCGGTGATCAGCGTGCCGTGCGTCCACTTGTTGACGCTCGGCCAGGTGTGCGCCAGACCCAGCAGGCCGGCGCCGAACAGCGTGAAGATCGCACTGCCGAGCGTCCAGTGCAGGGCCAGCTTGTTCGGATGGGAAAGTCCCGAGCGGCGCATCGCCGAATAGGCGTAGATCGCCATGCCCACCAGCGCCGCCGGTTCCAGGGCGCTGAAGAAGCCACCGATCGGCAGCCAGTACGACGGCACGCCGACCCAATAGTAGTGGTGCGCGGTGCCCAGGATGCCGGCGAAGAACACCAGGCCGACGATGACGTACAGCCACTTCTCCATCACCTCGCGGTCCGCGCCCGAGAGCCGGATCAGCAGGTAGGCGAGGAAACCGCCCTGGATCATTTCCCACACCCCTTCGACCCACAGGTGGATGGTCCACCAGCGGTAGAAGATGGAGACGGTGTAGTTCTCGTAGTGCAGCAGTGCGGGCAGGTACAGCACCGCGGCGAGCGCCAGGCCCAGCAGCAGCACCGCCTCGGTCGTGGTGAAGCGGCCGGCCTTCCGGATCGTCATGCCGATGTTGTAGAGGAACATCAGCATCACCACGACGATGACGATCTTGTGCGGCAGCGGCTGCTCGAGCAGCTTGTTGCCGGTGCCCCAGCGGAACAGGTAGCCGATGATGGCGGTCACGCCCATCACGACCCATAGCGCCAGCTGGATGTAGGCCAGCTTGGTGCTGTGCAATTCGCCGCGCGACTCTTCCGGCACCATCCAGTAGGTCGCGCCCATGAAGCCGGCCAGCACCCACACGATCAGCAGGTTGGTGTGGATCACCTTGGTGACGTCGAACGGCAGGATGTACAGCAGCGGATCGGGTCCCAGGTATTTCGCCGCCGACAGCAGGCCGAACACCAGCTGCAGGCCGAACAAGGCCATCGCGACCGCGAAGTACCAGTAGGCGACGGATTGCGACTTGTATCTCATGGCGTGGTCCTTGGGCGGCTCATTTCAGGGACGACAGGTACGCGGCGAGCTGATCGATCTGCTCCGCGCTGAGCGCGCTTGCGTAGGTGGCGGGCATGAACGAGGTGCCGTTCGCCGAATACATCGGGCCGGGGACCACGTAGGCGCTGGGATGGGTGATGGCCTCGCGGATGTACCCCGCAACATCGGTGGCCTGCCCGGTGTAGCTGCCGGAGTCCAGCACCTGCTGCGCACGCGCGCTCAGGCCGGCCAGCGAGGGGCCCGCCATGTTCACGCCCGGCGCCACCGAGTGACAGGCGGCGCAGGCCGGGGCCGCGGTGCGGAACACCTGCTGACCCAGCGCCATCGGGTTCTCCGACCCCGTCATCGGGCGTGCGCCCGGCGGCGCGTTGCCGGTCGCGCCGCCGTCCGGCGCGGCGCCCGGCGCACCCGGAGCGCTGGAGGCGTCGGTGGTGGCCGCTGCGAGATCGGTGCCCGGGAATGTCGCGCCGGTGACCAGGATCGGCCGCGGCGGCCAGCCCTGATTGTCGACATTGCTGACCCAGTCCAGGAAGGCGATCAGCGCCTTGATGTCGGGTTCGCTGATGTCCTGCCGCGGCATCAGGCGGCGGTGCTTGGTCTCGTCGTAGAACTGCGACGGATCCTTCATGTACGCGGTGAGATAGGCCTCGCCGCGCAGCTTGGTGATCTTGGTCAGGTCCGGTGCGTAGTACGCCCCTTCACCGAACAGCGTGTGGCAGTTGATGCAGTTGTTCTCGTGCCACACGTCCTTGCCGCGCGTGACCTCGGGCGTGATGTTCTGCGCGTTCGTCAGCTTGCCGAACTGGCGGTGGCTGTCCAGGGTCATGCCGAGGAAGGCCAGCGTGGCAAACGCCGTGCACCCGATGGCGAACAGTCGAGCCTGCTTCTTGTTCATGGGAGGCTCCTACACACCGATGCCGGACCAGTACCGCAGCGATGTGAACGTTGCGTAGAGCATCGCAACGACCATCAGCGCGACGACGAGCCAACCGAGGGCTTTGAGCCCGGCGAACCATTTCTGCATGGGTCCTCCCGTGTCCGCGATCTGATCTTCCAGCACCGTGTGCCGGCGCCCACGGCCCGACATTAACAGGCCGATTCGCAGAAGTCAGGAAATGCAGGATCGCGAAGCGCCTCCGGTCCCGGGCATGATTCTCGCGGTGGCTGCCCGCTCCATCCGTGGCGCACACGCGTTCGGTACAGCTTGCACGCCAGGACGCGCTCCGGTCCGCG
>CAMLNE010000287.1 GCA_946481265.1 uncultured Panacagrimonas sp.
ACCCATCGTGCGCGCGAGCCGGCGGAACAGCTCGGCGTTGGATACCGATTCGCCGAGCGGCGCGATCGCCTGCCGGTTCAGGGTGAGGTACAGGTGACCCCAGGAGAACATCAGGTCCGACTGCTCCAGCTGCGTGGTCGCCGGCAGCACGATGTCGGCGTAGCGCGCGGTGTCGGTCAGGAACTGCTCGCTGACGACCGTGAACAGGTCCTCGCGTGCCAGTCCTTCCCTGAGCCGGAGCTGGTCGGGCGCCACCACGAGCGGATTGCTGTTGTAGACGAACAGCGAGCGGATCGGCGGATCGAGCGGCAGGTCGCCGGTCAGCGCGCGGCCAAGCTGCCACTGGTTGACGACGCGTGTGCCCGGCTGCGCCAGGTCGGCCCGGTGCAGCACGTCCCAGCGCACCGGGAACGCCCACAGCGGCAGCTGCAGGAGGCCGCCGCCCGGCCTGCGCCAGGCACCGACGAGGGCGGGCAGGCAGGCCAGCGCGCGCACCAGCTGTCCGCCGCCCGCCGAGCGCTCGATCGCCACGCCGATGCGGATGGCTGAGGGTTGCGACGCGGCGTACTCGCGCGCCAGCGTGCGGATCACCTCGGCATCGATGCCGGTCTGCGTCGCCGCGAATTCCGGCGTGCAGGTCGCCACATGCTGCGCGAGGTCCTCGTAGCCCACCGTGTAGCGATCGACATAGTCCTGGTCGACCAGGCCCTCCTTGATGATCACGTGGATCATCGCCAGCGCGAGCGCGCCGTCGGTGCCGGGCCGCACGCGGATGTGCTGGTCGGCCAGCGCCGAGGTCGCGGTCTTCGCCGGGTCGATGACCACCAGCTTGGCGCCGCGCTTTCGCGCCTGGTCCACGAACGGCCACATGTGCGCGTTCGTGCTGAGCATGTTGCAGGCCCAGAGGATGATGAAGCGCGAGTACTGGAAGCTTTCCGGATCCATGCCCGGCGTCGGTCCGACGGTCATGACATAGGCGGTCGATGCGCCCGAGTCGCAGAAAGTGCGCTCCGAGACTGTCGCGCCGAGCCGGTTGAAGAACGCATCGCCCACGGTCAGCCCGTTCACGAGCCCCTGCGTGCCCAGGTAGCTGTACGGCAGGATCGCGGTGGGGCCGTGCCCGGCGATGATGTCCTTCCAGCGCGCGCCGATCGTGGCCAGCGCCTCGTCCCAGGAGATGCGCTCGAACGTGCCTGCGCCCTTGGGACCGGTGCGGCGCAGCGGATGCAGCACGCGGTCCGGATGGTAGACCCGCTCCTGGTACTGGTTGGTCTTGGCGCACAGGCGGCCCTGCGTGAAGGGATGCGCCGGATTGCCGAGGACGCCGGTGACCTTGCCGTCCTTGACCTTCACCAGCATCGAGCAGGTATCGGGACAGTCGTGGGGGCAGGCGCCGAGCACGGTGGCATCGTCGGGAAGCGTGGCCGGCATGAAGTCCCTCGCTGGATCGGAAAGCGGTGGCAGGGGCACGACGATCCGATGCTATCGGCAGGGCCGTTCACGCGCCACATGGTTGTCCGGACCGCCTGCAGCCAGGGGATTGCGGTCCGGTCGCGCCCATGCGAGAAAAGTCCCACTTCTCGGGAGAGCAATATGGCAAAGCAGAAGATGCGTGCGGTGCAGGTGAGTCGGGCCGGCGGCGAACTCGAACTCGTGGAACGCGACATTCCGGAACCCGGTCCGGGCGCCGTGCGGATCCGGGTGCAGGCCTGCGGGATCTGCCACAGCGACGCGATCGTCAAGCACGGCGTGATGCCGATCCCGTATCCGCGCATCCCCGGCCACGAGGTCGTGGGCGTGATCGACGCGCTCGGCGAGGGCGTCGCCGGCTGGACGAAGGGACAGCGTGTCGGTGTGGGCTGGCACGGCGGCTACTGCGGCACCTGCGAGCCCTGCCGTCGCGGCCAGTTCTTCGCCTGCGTCAGCGGCCAGGTCACCGGCATCACCTCCGACGGCGGCTATGCCGAGTACATGGTCGCCCACGCGACCGCGCTGGCGCTGATCCCGGACGAGCTCGCGTTCGTGGAAGCCGGTCCGCTCGTCTGCGCCGGCGTGACCACTTTCAACGCGCTGCGCAACAGCGGCGCGGTGGCGGGCGACACGGTGGCGATCCACGGTCTCGGCGGGCTCGGACACCTGGGTGTGCAGTTCGCGGCCAAGATGGGATTCCGCACCGTGGCGATCGCGCGTGGCGCCGACAAGGCGCCGTTTGCGAAGCAACTGGGCGCGCACCACTACATCGACAGCCAGGCGCAGGATGTCGCGGCCGAGCTGCAGAAGCTGGGCGGCGCCAAGGTCGTGCTGGCCACGGTGACGGACGCCGCCGCGATGGCGGCGACGATCGGCGGGCTCGGCGCCAACGGCAAGCTCTTCGTGATCGGCGCACCGCACGAGCCGCTGACGATTCCCGCGTTCCCGCTGATCGGCGGCAAGCTCGCGGTGCAGGGCTGGTACTCGGGCGTGTCGATCGACAGCCAGGACACGCTCGCGTTCAGCGCGCTGGCCGGCGTCAAAACGATGGTCGAGACCTATCCGCTGGAAAAGGCGCCGGAGGCCTTCGAGCGCATGATGAGCGGCAAGGCGCGTTTCCGCGTGGTGCTGGAAATGAAATAGAAGCGGGCGCGGGCGGCGCGACCCGGGTGCCGCCCCACGCGGCCCCGGGGACGGTCGTGCATCACCGGCACGCTCCGGTCGGCCTGAGTGGGCCGGTCGCGACTCACTCGTAGACGGCGGGGCGCTTCTCCAGGAAGGCACGCGCCCCTTCCTGCAGGTACGGCGCGATGCAGAGCACCTGCCCGCGGTCCTCGAGCGCCATGATCGACTCCAGGCTTCCGCCCTCGATCGACGCCTTGAGGCCCTGCTTGGTCATGCGCAGGCCCACCGGCGACATCGCGAGCATGTCGCTGGCCATGGCCGCGCCGAGCGCCTGCAGGCTCTGCCTGGTCACGACCTCGCAGACCAGTCCGATACGCAGCGCCTTGTGCGCGTCGACGAAGCGTCCGCCCATCATCATCTCGGCGGCATTCGATGCGCCGACGATGCGGGGAAGAAAATAGCTGATGCCCACATCGCAGCCGGTCAGGCCCAGCCTGGCCATCGCGACATTCATGCGCACGTCGTCGGCGGCGAATCGCACGTCGGCAGCCAGCGCCAGGGCCAGCCCTCCACCGGATGCGGCGCCGTGCACCAGCGCGATGATCGGCTGCGGGCAGCGGCGCATCTTGAGAATGATGTCCGCGTATGCGCGCTGCAGCTGGAACGCGGCCGCCGGATCGGCGCCGGCGGCCACGATCGTGTCGAGATCGGCCAGGTCCAGGCCGGCGCAGAAATGCGGGCCCGCGCCCTCGAGGATCACGACACGCACCGCGAGATCCTCGTAGAGCCGGTCGAAGTACGACCGCAGCTCCGAGGCCATCGTCAGGCCGATCGCGTTTGCCTGCTGCGGTCGGTTCAAGGTCAGGCGATGCAGCGGGCCTTCCTCGACGACCTGGATGTGCTCGAAGCCGGAGTAGTCGCGACGATCGTTCATGGTTCGCTTCACCGTGTCAGGGTCAGGGTCAGGCGCGATCTTGCCACCGTCGCGCAGCACCCTCGCCAGCGCCGGCACAGGCACAGGCAGGCCCTGGCACGCGGCGTGGATCGGCAGCGGTGCAAGCGGATCGCGCGCGTCGTCGCGTCATCGACACGGCGGCATAAGATCGGATCAAAGCATTCTTTGCCCACACAGGGGCGCGGGCCACCGCCATCATCCGGTCCCGATTCCCACGAGCCGACCGCATGTCGACCGCCGACGCCCCGCCCGCCACCGCAGACCCGGAGGCCGATCGCGCCGCGATCCTGCGCGAGATCGCCGGGGCGGGGCAGGCTGACGATGCACAATCCGACGCTCTGCAAGGCACAGGCGGTCGGCAAGCGGCTGCTGCGCGACGAGCCGCTTCCCATCAACGGCTACTTCTGAAGCCCAACCAAGCAGCGCCGGCGCAAAGACCGACGTCCGAAGGAGATCGCCCCGTGTCACGAACCTTTCACCTCGCCGGATTCCAGATCGCCGGTGCGGTCACGCACAGCCACGTCGCGTGGCGTCATCCCAAGACCCAGGGCGACTTCCGCGACCTGGACTACTACGCGAACATCGCGCGCACCCTCGAGCGCGGGAAATTCGACTTCCTGTTCTTCGCCGACGTGCTGGCCATCCCGCGGCGCTTCGGCGAGGACATCGCCGAGACCCTGCGCCGCGGCACGCAGGGTGCCGTCGGCCTGGACCCGATGATGGTGGCCGCCGCGCTGGCGGGCGTCACCGAGAAGCTGGGACTGGCGATCACCAAGTCCGCCACCTACTTCGCGCCCTACGACATCGCGCGTTCGTTCGCGAGCCTCGACCTGCTCTCGAAGGGCCGCGCCGCGTGGAATGTCGTCACCTCGCTGACCCAGGCCGAGGGCCAGAATTTCGGTCACGACGAGATGATGGACCACGGGCGACGCTACGACCGGGCCGACGAATTCCTCGAGGTTGCCTTCGAGCTGTGGAACAGCTGGCATAAGGACGCGATCCTCTACCAGCGCGAGTCCGGTGTCTTCGCGGATCCGGCAAAGGTGCGGGAGATCAACCATGTCGGCGAGCACTTCAAGGTGCGGGGACCGCTCAACGTGCCGCACTCGCCGCAGTCGCGGCCGGTGATCATCCAGGCCGGCTCGTCGGGACGCGGCAGGGATTACGCGGCGCGCTGGGCCGAGCTGATCTTCGAGATCGACCCCTCGCCCGACAGCCGCCGCGCGTACTACGCCGACGTCAAGGCACGCGCCACCCACTTCGGGCGCGATGCCTCGAAGATCAAGATCCTGCCGGCGGTGATGCCCTTCGTGGGCAGGACCGGGGCCGAGGCGCGCGAGAAGCAGGCCTTCCACAACGAGCTCGCCGACCCGATCTCCGGCCTGATCACGATGTCGATGCACACCGACCACGACTTCTCGCGCTACGCCCTCGACGAGCCGATCCGCAAGATCGATGCACCGGGGTCCAAGGGCCTGTTCGCGGTGGCCCACGCGCTGGGCGCGAAGAACGACCTGACCCTGCGCCAGATCGGCAAGCTCTACGCGCAGGGCATCGTGCTGCCGCAGTTCGTGGGCACCCCGGCGCAGGTGGCCGACCAGCTCGAGGCGGCGTGGAGCGCGGAGGAGTGCGACGGCTGGATGATCTCGGCCGCCTGGTCACCCGGTGCCTTCGAGGACTTCGTCGACGGGGTCGTCCCCGAACTCCAGCGGCGCGGACTGTTCCGCAAGGAGTACAGCGGCACGCGCCTGCGCGATCACCTCGGCTTGGGCGAAGCCAACCTCACGCCGGTTCCGCGCCAGCGCACGGTCGAGGCCCCGGGCAAGGCCGGCTGAGCGCGCG
>CAMLNE010000288.1 GCA_946481265.1 uncultured Panacagrimonas sp.
CCTGAGCGGGTGATCGCAAGCGCCGCGCACCGCGCCGCCCGGGACCAGCACGGGCGGAGATGGACGAGCAGAGCGGGACGACGGAGCGCGATGCGAACGCGAGTGCACACGCGCAACGACAAGGCAGGGGCGAGCATCGGATCGGTGAGCGCCTTCAGGGATGGTTTTCAATCTTCCAGGAGTCTGACGATGAACCGTTTCAAATCCAGGGAAAGCTTGACGCTCGCAATCGCCATGGCCATGGCCATGGCCATGAGCCTGGCGGTGGGCACGGCGATGGCGCAGCACAGCGAGACCACGTACGCGGGACCGGACGACAAGTCCCGGGTGAAGGTGCCGGCCGTCGACAAGGACGGCGACGGCTGCATCGACAAGACCGAGGTCACGCAAGGCAGCCAGCTCGAGAAGCGGTTCAAGACGCGCGACGCCGACGGCGACGGCAAGCTCTGCAAGGACGAGTACTACACGCCCTGAGGGCGCAGGCATGCCGGCAGCGAACGCCACGCCGACCGCGCCGCGCAGGTCGCGGATCGATGTGAAGTCGCTGCGGGCGCTCGCGGGGAGGATGTGGCGCGCACCGCCGGCGCCGCCGGTGAAGCTCGGCTTCTTCGCCATGGGCACGCAGGTATCCATCACGCTGTCCGCCGGCGCGCGCCGGGCCCGGCGTGACGAGGCGGTGCGGGCGATCGCGACGATCGAAGCCCTGATGCAGGACCTCGGCCGACGCTGGTGGGCCTGGGGCGATGGCGCGCTGGCGTCGATCAACGCGCAACTCGCCGCCGGCCGCATCGCCGCGATCCCGTTGTCGATGCGGCCGCTGTTCGCCCGCGCCTGGGCGATGCACCAGGCCAGCGGCGGGCGGTTCGATCCGCGGGTCGCGCAGCTGGTCAAGCTCTGGGGCTTTCACGACATGGCGGGCCTGGCCAGGGAGCCACCGCCGGCCGAACGGATCGAGTCGGCGCTGCAGGCCCTGCGCAGCGCGCCCGGCTACGACGGCGGCGGCAGCTATGGGCCGGCACCGGGGATCGGCTGGGATTTCGGCGGCATCGGCAAGGGCTGGATCGTCGATCTCGCCCTGGAGCGGCTGCGCGAGCTGGGTTTTGCGGACGCCGTCGTCGACGCGGGCGGCAATCTCGCCGTGCGCGGCACGCGGTCGGACCGGCCCTGGCGCATCGGCATCCGCAACCCGCGCGCCGGGCTGGACGCGGACGGATCCGCAACGACCGAACAGCCGGGTCTGCTCGCCTCGATGCTGGCCGGCGACGAGGCCGTCAACACGCACGGCGACGATCAGCGCTTCTTCGAACACGCGGGATGCCGCTACTCGCACATCCTCGATCCACTGACGGGCTGGCCGGCGCAGGGCCTGCGCTCGCTCCCCGTGGTGCATCCCGACGGCACGCTGGCCGAGGCGGGCGGCGCGGCGCTCTATGTGGCGGGCCGCGATGGCTGGCGCCGCCTGTCACGCAGCCTGGCGCTGGACCAGGTGCTGGTCGTCACCGCCGAAGGCGAGGTGCAGGCAACCCCCGCGCTCGCCGCGCGCCTCGAGGCTGAACCGGGTGTGGTGGTGAAGATCATCGATTGAGCCCGCCGCGGCGCAGTTCATTCGTGGCGCTGCGCCGCGGTCATCTCGGATCGTTCCAGGTAGATCACCTCGCGGGTGCCATCGAAGAACGCGACCTGTGCGATGCGCCAGCCGTCGGCGTAGAGCTGTACGAGGGTCGCGTCGAACGGGCCATGCTTCCATTCGCAGTTGATCGGATCGGTCGGCGTGATCGCGGCCTTCTGCTGCGTGGCGCAGGCGAGGATGTCGACACCGGCCGCCTGTGCCGGGGCCAGCGTTGCCAGCGACAGGAGAAAACCGCAGAGAACGGGGGAGATGGATCGCATGGGGGCTGGCAGCTCGGGTCGGTAATGGGATCGCGGGGCAATCACGAAAAAGGACGACCACAACGCGTGGCCGCATGGGGCGGGTCGCGCGATCAGCGATTGCGCTGCAGGCGTTCGGCGCGATACGCGCGGCCGGTCTGGTGGTAGGTGGTGGTGCGGGCGAAGCCCGCGGCATCCAGTGGCGCCGCTACCGGATCCTGCAGGCCCGGCGGGCGGTCCAGGTCGGCGCGCTCCTCCTCCTTCCACGGCGCCAGCACCAGGCCGAGCGCGGAGTCGCGGTCACCCATGATGTTGACGCCGGCTTCGGGCGCCGGCGCACCGGCGGCGAGCGCGGATGGCGTCGGCGCGGCGCAGGCGATCGCGCAGAGGGTGGCGGCGAGCCGCAGGCGTGGACTCATGGCAGGCGTCCCTCGGCGGTGGCGGTACGAACCAGCGGCGCGGGCGGCGCCTGCATGCGCGATTCGAGGTCGCGGATCCAGGCCGCCACGATGAGGTCGTCCTTGCCGGTCAGGCGCTGGTATTCGCGGTAGGCGGCGAGCGCCTGGTCCGGCCGGCGCAGGGACAGCTCGTACAGGATCGCCAGATTGAGCTGCGCCGGCGCGTAGCCCGGCCGGGCGGCGATCGCCCTGCGGTAGGCCTGCTCGGCCTGGGCGAAGTCGCCGGCCTCGCGATACAGCGTGCCCAGCCAGTTGTGCGCGACCGCGTTGTCCGGGTTGGCCGCGACTGCGCGCCGTAAGCTCGCCATCGCCTGTTCGGGCTGCCCGGTCCGGGCGTAGAGGATGCCGAGGTCGGTCAGCGGTCCGGAAAACCCCGGGTAGTCGCGCGACAGCGCGATGAACGCGGCCTGCGCCTCTGCCAGCCGACGCGCCTTCATCAGGGCCAGCGCTTCCTGGAAGCGTTGCTCGGGATCGCCCTTGGAAAGGTTCGCGTCGGTCGCGGCGAGGGCCGTGGAGGGATCGATGCCGCTGGCGGCGGGGGGCGCACCGCTGCGTACCGCCGGCTTGCGTGGCCCGGGCGAGCCGCAGGCCGCCAGGGCCAGGACCAGCACGCCGATCAACGCCGCGCGCGCCGCCGAAGGATCAGTGAAGTTCATCGTAGCTCGCCTCGCGTTTTTCCTGCTTGCCGTACTTGCCCGGCGACAGTTCGCCGAGCGCGGCGACGCTGCGGCCGATGGCCAGGTTCCAGGTGCCGTTGCGCAGGCGTGCGAGATTGATCTCGTGCGCCTCGATCGCCTTTTCCTCGAACGGGAAGGCCTGCTCCTCGAGCAGCAGCCCGTACTGCGCGAGCGCCTCGCCGGCCAGCTTCGGCGGGCGCTCGGAGGCCAGGAGCGCGGAACCCAGGTCGGCGTAGACCGCGGCCAGCTCGTAGGTCGCATCACTCGTGATGTCCGCGTAGCCGTAGTCGGCCGCGCGTTCGAGCGCGCGCACCGCGGCCTCGGTTGCCGCACGACGACGCGCCAGGCTGCGGTCGAGCGGGGCGTCGATCCGCATCCCGCGCGCGGCGGCGGCGTCGATGCGGCCGATGTCCAGGCTGGCCTGCGCCGCGACGCGCTTCGACAGCGCGCTGCGCTGCGCGCCAGCCGCGCCGTCGGCGGCGACGATCTGGTCGAGCCAGTGACGCCGGGCAGCGGCATCGTCGTGCAGCGAGATCGCGAGCTCGGCGAGGCGCTGGCGCGCCTGCATCGCCGGATCGAGCGGCCACGGCCAGGTGGAGACGTAGTACATCAGCGCGTCCCGGGCCCGCTCGGGCAGCCGGGCCTCGTCGTAGAGCCCGGCCGAGGCCCAGGCTGCGGTGCGGCGCGCTTCGGGCGCCTCGCCCGGGCGCACCGCGATGCGCATCAGCACCTGGGCGGCCTGCGCAGCCTGGCCGCTCTTCTCGTAGGCCAGCGCGAGCTTCTTGTCGGCGTCGGGCAGCAGCGCGTGGTCGGGATGGCGTGCGCGGAAGGCTTTGAGCGCGGCCACGGCGGGCGCCCAGTCCTCCAGCGCGACCAGCGCGGACGCGCCGTCGTAATCGGCCCCCTTGCGGATGCCGGACTGCGGCGCGACCCGCGCAACCCGCGCGAAATGCGTGGCGGCCGCGCGCAGGTCCCCGCAGTCCCGCGCCGCCTCGGCCTGGCGGTAGACGCTGGTCGCCAGCTGCTCCACCGCGAGGCGGCGCTGCTCCTCGTCCGCTGCGGGGAGCGCCACCAGCTGCTGGTAGGCGACTTCGGCGTCGGCGTAGCGCTTCTGTGCATAGCGCGCGTCGGCGATCACGCCCAGCGCGCCGCGTCGCTGCCCGGCCGTGGGGTCGGCGTGGAGTGCAAGCCCGGCCGAGGCGATGGCCGCGTCGAGCTCGCCGAGTTCGTACTGGTCCTCCGCCACGGCCATCAGGACCGGGACGCGCTGCGGGTGCGAGGGGAAGGTTTCGGCCAGCCGCAGGCCAGCCGCGATGGCGGCACGCTGCGCCTCGGTGCGCGCCGCGCCCTGGCTGTCGCGCTTGAGCCGCTGCCAGGTCTGCACCGCCGCGATGGCGCCCACCGGCGATCCGGCGTGGGCCGGCATGTCGTAGGCGGCCCGCTCGTACTGCTGCGCGGCGTCGCGCAAGCGGCCGCCCTCGAGCAGCGCATCGCCGTGGAGCAGGCGGGTCTGCACGGCCGCCGCATCCTCGGGAAACAGCTCGAGCGTGTGCCGATACCAGCTCGATGCGAGCAGGAAACCCGCGCGGCGCGCGGCGGGCTCGGCAGTGGCCTGTGCCTGCGCGTGGTGGAAGCGCGCGAGCTGGTCGAGATGCTGGCGGACCTGGGCCATCACCGCGGCGTCGGGCGGGCGCGATTCCCAGTAGGTGGCTCCGGGCGCGTAGCGCGCGACATAGGCCTCCTGCGCCCGTAGCGCCGGGCCGGTAAAGCCGCCGCGGCGCAGCGCCTCGATCTCGCGCGCGGAGAATTCGGGCGCCCGCACGTGGCCGGGATGACGTTCGACCAGCGCCGCGTAGGTACCGGCGGCATCGGTGTAGCGCTCCTTTTCCAGCAGCGTCGAGCCGAGCGCGGCGTACATCAGCGTCTCCAGGCGCGAGGCCTGCGGCGCCCGGGCGAAGTGCTCGCTCAGCGCCTTGCCGCCCCCAAGCGCGGCGAACGACAGCGCCGCGACGCGCAGCGACTCGGTGGCGCGTTCCCGCCTGTCGCGCGCGACGCCGGCCAGCGCGATGTCCGGGTCCTGCAGGCTGCCGGCGGGAAGCTCGCGATCGAGGATGTCGAGGAACACCGTCGCGGCCGGTTCGTACGCCGCCTGCTTGTACAGCGACCAGGCGTACTTGTACTGCGCGTAGTCGTGGTAGGGCGCATCGCGGCCCTGCGCGAGCAGGCCGGCATAGGCGGGTGCCGCCTCGTCGAAGCGTCCGGCCGCGAACAGCATTTCGCCCGCGCGAAAGTTGGCGTCCGCCGCGCGGACCGACTGCGGGTGCTCCCTGCCCAGCTGGCGCAGGGCCGCGATCGCCGGGCCGGTCTGGTCGAGCAG
>CAMLNE010000289.1 GCA_946481265.1 uncultured Panacagrimonas sp.
CAGGCGGCTTCGTGCACGGTGGCTTCCACCCTGCGCGGTGACGAATACTCCAGCGCGTCGTCGTCCAGTGAGCCCATGCCCAGGGTGAAGCGCTCGATCAGGTAGTTCTGCCGCAGGTTCCAGGGCGTCTTGCTGCCCTGCTTGGGAAACAGCGCCGCGGCGCGCTGTACATAGCCCGAGGTCAGATCGAGCAGCGGCAGCTCTCCCATGGCCGGGTCCTTCACGCGTGGCGTCACCTGCCGCGCCCGACGATGGTCCATGTGCCGGAGCAGGCGACACACCCAGCGCGCGACCAGGTCCGCCCGCAGGGTCCAGGACGCATTCGTATAGCCGATGCAGGCGGCCATGTTCGGCACGCCGCTGAGCATCACGCCCCGGTAGCTGAAGCACTTCGCCGGGTCGACCGGCTGGCCGTCGACACTCAGCTGGATGCCGCCCATGGACAGCAACTCCAGGCCGGTGGCGCTGACCACGATGTCGGCCGGCAGCACGCGGCCGGATTGCAGGCGGATGCCGCCGGCTTCGAAGCCCTCGATGGTATCGGTGACCACGGAGGCCTGGCCCCGGCGGATCGCCTTGAACAGGTCGTTGTTCGGCACCAGGCAGAGGCGCTGCTGCCAGGGGTTGTAGCTCGGGTTGAAGTGCGTATCGACGTCGTAGCCCTTGGGCAGCTGCGAGCTGACGCCCTTGCGCAGCAGCTTCTTCATCATCGTCGGCTGACGCATGGAGAGCTGGTAGACCAGGATGCTCAGCAACACGTTCTTCCACCGCGAAACGCTGTGCGCGGCCTTCTCGGGCAGCAGCCGGCGCAGCCCGTTCGCGATCGGATCCTCGGCCGGCAGCGACAGCACGTAGCTCGGCGAGCGTTGCAGCATGGTGACGTGGGCCGCCTGCCCGGCCATCGCCGGCACCAGGGTCACCGCGGTGGCGCCACTGCCGATGATGACCACGCGCTTGTCGCTGTAGTCCAGGTTCTCGGGCCACTGCTGCGGGTGGATGAGCTGACCCCTGAAATCGTCCTGGCCGGGAAAGCGGGGCATGTAGCCCTGGTCATAGCGGTAGTAGCCGCTGCACAGGAAGAAGAAGCCGCAGGTGTAGCGCACCACGTCCTTCTGCGATCCGCTCTCGACATCCACGGTCCATCGCGCGTCCGCGGACGACCAGGACGCGCGCAGCACCTTGTGCCGGTAGCGGATGTGGCGATCGATGCCGTAGGTCCGCGCGGTCTGCTTCAGGTAGTCGAGGATGGCAGGGCCATCGGCGATGGCCTTGGCCTGCTTCCAGGGATGGAAGGAGAAACCCAGCGTGTACATGTCCGAATCCGAGCGGATGCCCGGATAGCGGAACAGGTCCCAAGTGCCGCCGATGCTGTCGCGTCCCTCGAGGATCGCGTAGCGCTTGTCGGGGCATTGCGTCTGCAGGTGGTAGGCCGCGCCGATTCCGGAGATGCCGGCGCCGACGATCAGGACATCGAGGTGTTCGGTCGACATGCGGGGGCATCTCCCTAAGCGGCTGGCGGTGAGGCGCTAGCCTACGCCGCCCACAATGAGGCGGATTGGCTGCCGGACCGCGCCGCGCGGCCTTCCTGCCACCTGCGCGACCGCCGCTCGCGCGCCCGGCAGGCGCACTTCGCGTGCGGCACGGGCACACTTCGCCGGATCAATCGAAACCGGCGACAAGGAGCCCTGCGCATGAACCCGAATCCCGATCGCGTGCCGATCCTGGTCGGTGCCGGCGAGGTGGTGGACCGTACGCGCAATCCGGCGGAGGGTCGCGAGCCGCTGACCCTGATGCTCCATGCCCTGCACGAGGCCGAGCGCGATGCCGGCGCGGCGCTGCTGGCCGAGATCGACTCGTTCGACGTGGTCTGCGAGTACTCGTGGCCCTATGTCGACGCGCCCGGGCTGATCGCCGGCCGGCTCGGCCTGCGGCCGGTCCACGCGTATTACGGTGAAGCCGGCGGCGAGTCGCCGGTGCGCTTCATCCACGAGGCGGCCCTGCGCATCCAGCGTGGCGAGTGCGCGGTGGCCGCGGTGGTCGGCGCCGAAGCGCAGTACACCGTGGCCGCGGCCCTGAGGAACAAGGTGAACCTGGACTGGGCGGAGCGGGATCGGCGCGCGGTGCTGCTCACCGGCCGCGAGTTCTCCGCACCGGTTGCGGTCGACCATGGCCTGTGCATTCCCGCCTATGTCTATCCGCTCTACGAGAACGCCAGCAGCGCGCACTGGGGCCAGACGCAGCGCGAGGCCCTGGGCGAATCCGGCGAGATCTGGAGCGCGCTGTCGCAGGCGGCGGCGCAGAACCCGGCGGCCTGGCTGCGCGAGCCGTTGGCGCCCGAGGCGATCACCACGCCCGGCGAGAAGAACCGGCTGATCGCCTGGCCCTATACCAAGCACATGGTGGCCAACCCGCTGGTCAACCAGGGTGCGGCCATCCTGCTGACCAGCGTGGCGAAGGCGCGCGCACTCGGCATTCCCGCCTCGCGCTGGATCCGCATCCTGGGCGGTGCCGCCGCCAACGAGCCGCGCGACTACCTGCAGCGCGACCAGTACTGGCAGTCGCATGCGCAGAACGTGGTGCTGGAACGTTGCGTGCAGATCGCCGGTGGCGACGCGTCGCGCTTCAGCGCGATGGAGCTGTACAGCTGCTTCCCCTGCGTGCCGAAGATGGCGCGCCGCACGCTCGGCGTGCCGTCCAGCGCGCCGTTGAGCGTGACCGGCGGCCTGAGCTTCTTCGGCGCACCGCTCAACAACTACATGACCCATGCAACGGCGGCGATCGTGCGCCGCCTGCGCGGGCAGGCCGGGTCGCGCGGCCTGCTGTACGGGCAGGGCGAGTACGTCACCAAGCACCATGCGCTGGTGCTGGCGGCCGGAGAGGAAGCCGGCGCGCCGCTGCCGGAGGACTACCGCCTGCAGGCGCAGGCCGATGCGCGCCGTGGTGACGTGCCCGCGTTCATCGCCGATTACGCCGGGCCGGCGACGGTCGAGACCTTCACGCTGATCTACCAGCGCGACGGCCAGCCCGAATACGGCGGTGTCATCGCCCGCACACCGCAGGGCCAGCGCCTGATGGCGCGCATCCCGCCGGCCGACGGCCCGACCCTGGCCGCGCTGACCGACCTGGACGCGCATCCGGTGGGCAGGAGCGGCACGGTGAGCCGGCTGGATCCCAGGCGACTGCGCTGGACCGTGTAGGGGCGCGCAGGGCGATGCCTGAGGCGTGAGGCTCCGCGCAGCGGCCTATTCAGCGCTTCCCCAGGGTTCGCCGTCCGAGGTCGCGCGCTGCCGGTAATCGCCGGGACGCACGCCGGTCCATTGCTTGAAGGCGCGGTGGAACGCGCTGGGCTCGGCAAAGCCGAGCTCCACCGCGATCTGCGCCACGCTGACCGACGAGTGCGTGAGGCGGTCGATCGCAAGATCCCGCCGCAGGCTGTCCTTGATGTCGCGGAAGATCACGCCTTCCTGGTCGAGCTTGCGGTGCAGCGTCGACAGCCCCACGCCCAGTTCCTCCGCGATCTGGCCCAGGTCGGGCCAATCCGCCGGCGCACAGGCGCGCAGGCGGCGGCGCACATGCGCGCTCCAGCTGTTGCGGTCCTTGAACTTGACGACGAAGTTGTGCGGCGCCTCGCGCAGGAACTCGCGCACCGCGTTCTCGTCCGGGATCACGACGTTCGCGGCCAGGACGCGGACATCGAAGGCGATGGCGCTGCGTTCGGCGTCGAAGCGCAGGTCGTTGGCGTACATCGACCGGTACTCGATCCACCACGCCGGGCGCGGATAGGCGAAGCTGGCGCGGTCGAGCGTGATGCGCCGCCCCACCAGCCAGCACATCAGGCCGTGCAGCATGATCAGCAGGGTCTCGTGCGCGAACATCATGAACGGCGCCGGCCGCGCACCGGGTGCCAGCTCCTCGATCTCCAGCGCGGCGTCGTTGCCCTCCTCGACCAGGCCGACGCGGGCGTCGTCCATCGTGATGTTGAAGAACTGCACGGCCAGGCGCAGCGCGGCGCGCAGATCCTCCGAACGCGCGCAGGCACGCGCGAGCATGGCGAAGCTGCCCACCTTCATGCGGCGCCGGTCGAGCCCGAACAGCTCGTCGTCGAGCGCCGCGGCAATGCCGAGCCACAGCGCGCCGAAGCGCTCGGCGGCCACGCGCGACTGCTCGTGCCCCAGCAGGGAATCCGGGATGCCGGCCTCGCGCAGCAGCGGCGCGCGCTCGATCCCGCGCGCGTCGAGCCCGGCCAGGGCCGCGCGCACGAAATGGATCGAGACGCTGTCCTTGGACTCGACGGAGTCGCCGATTTCTTCCGGGCTCACGCGGCTTGCGGCCTCCCGCCGGGGCCTGCCGGGGCGCCGGTCCGGCCACCCGGCAGTGCTCCGTGGCGGGACCGGGCACAAGGGAAGGCGCGTTGTGGGCGATTTCCGGGCATGTCGGATTCTGTCATGCCCGCCGCAAGAATCCGGCATCGCGCCGGCGGACCGCCCGCAGTACATTGACCCTTCACCGTCTCACTTGGACCCGGCAATGAATGACCTCTCGATCCCCGCAAAGCTGCAGCCCTACAAGACGACCCACAAGGTGCGTTTCGTCACGGCCACCAGCCTGTTCGACGGGCACGACGCCTCGATCAACATCATGCGCCGCATCATCCAGGGCTCCGGTGCGGAGGTGATCCACCTCGGCCACAACCGGTCCGCGGGCGAGATCGTCAATGCGGCCCTGCAGGAGGATGCGCACGGCATCTGCATCACGTCCTACCAGGGCGGCCACATCGAATTCTTCAAGTACATCGTCGACCTGCTGCGCCAGAACGGCGGCGAGAACATCAAGGTCTACGGCGGTGGCGGCGGCGTGATCGTGCCGGCCGAGATCCGCGAGCTCATGGCCTACGGCGTCACGCGCATCTACTCGCCCGAGGACGGTGCGACGATGGGCCTGCAGGGCATGATCAACGACCTGCTGTCGAACAGCGATGCGGACCTGACCGCCGCCGCGCCCAAGGCCAAGGACGTCACCCGCACCCTGAAGAGCGGCGATCGCCGCGCGCTGGCGCGCATCATCACGGCGCTCGAGGGCGGCACCTATCCCGATTCGCTCAAGGCCGAGCTGATCGAGCAGGCCAAGTCGCTGACGGTTCCGGTCCTGGGCATCACCGGCACCGGCGGCGCCGGCAAGTCCTCGCTCACCGACGAGCTGATCCTGCGCCTGCGCCTGGACCAGGAGGACAAGCTCAAGGTCGCCGTCATCTCGATCGATCCCTCGCGCAAGCGCACCGGCGGCGCCCTGCTGGGCGACCGGATCCGCATGAACGCGATCGAGTCCGAGAACATCTACATGCGCTCGCTGGCCACGCGCGA
>CAMLNE010000290.1 GCA_946481265.1 uncultured Panacagrimonas sp.
AAGCGCTGCCCCCGCCTGCGCCGGGGCCAGGTCGCGCAGGACCCGGGGATCGAATGGCCCGTCGGACGCTCGGCGCGAAGCGCGGGTGTTGGAGCGGGTGTTGGAGCCGCTGCTGTCTCGAGGTTGCGCGCGACGTCGATAGCGCGTGGGCGATGGCGCAGCCCGTCGCCCAGTGCGGCGCATCACGCAGTGAAAGCGGGCGCGAAGTCCTCGCGCGCAAGTCAAGCCGGTTGGAACGCGGCGAAGCCGGCTGTATTGTCCCGCGCCACCCCGTCCACCTCACCGACGCATGCCCGAGACCGCATCCCTCATCGGCCACCGCATCACCGCCACCATCGCCACCGAGATCGCTGCGCAGGCGCGGCAGGTGGAAGCAGCCGTAGCGCTCCTCGACGAAGGCGCCACCGTCCCCTTCATCGCCCGCTACCGCAAGGAAGTGACCGGCGGACTCGATGACACGCAGTTGCGCCGGCTCGAGGAGCGCCTGGGCTACCTGCGTGAACTCGAGGACCGGCGCGCAGCGGTGATCGAGTCGATCCGCTCGCAGGACAAGCTCACGGAAGACCTGGAGACGCGGCTACAGGCGGCCACGACCAAGGCGGAGGTCGAGGACCTGTACCTGCCGTACAAGCCCAGGCGGCGCACCAAGGCGGAGATTGCCAGGGAACGCGGGCTCGAGCCGCTGGCCGACCAGCTGCTGTCCGATCGCAGCCGGGTGCCGCAGGAGGCGGCCGCGGCCTTCGTCGCGGGCGAGGTCACCGACGTGAAGATGGCGCTGGAAGGCGCGCGCGACATCCTGGTGGAGCGCTTCGCCGAGGACGCCGGTCTGCTCGGGCAACTGCGGCAGTACCTGCGCGAGCACGCGGTGCTCAAGTCCAGCGTGTTCGACGGCAAGCAGGACGCCGGCGCGAAGTTCAGCGATTACTTCGCGCACCAGGAATCCTGGGCCAGGGTCGCGGGCCACCGTGCACTCGCGATGATGCGCGGCCGCAACGAGGACGTCCTGATGCTGGAGATCGAGGTCGACGCCGAGGATCCGTCTCCGGTGAAGCCGGTGGAACGCCTCATCGCGGCCTCGCAGGACATCCGGCCCGACGGCACCGTGGCCGACGCCTGGCTCATGGAAGTGGTGCGCTGGACCTGGCGCGTGCGCCTGTCGATGAGCCTGTCGGTGGACCTGATGATGGAGCTGCGCCAGCGCGCGGAGGCCGAGGCCATCGAGGTGTTCGCCAGGAACCTCAAGGACCTACTGCTCGCCGCGCCGGCCGGCTCGAAGCCGACCCTGGGCCTGGACCCGGGCATCCGCACGGGTGTGAAGGTGGCGGCCATCGACGGCACGGGCAAGCTGGTCGAGACCGCGACCGTGTATCCGTTTCAGCCCCGCAACGATGTGCGCGGTGCGCAGGCCGAGATCGCGCGGCTGATCGGGAAGCACGGCATCGAACTGGTCGCCATCGGCAACGGCACCGCCAGCCGCGAGACCGAGAAGCTCGTCACCGATCTGCTCACGCAGCTGCCGGAGCCGCGCCCACGCAAGGTCGTGGTCAGCGAGGCCGGCGCCTCGGTGTACTCCGCCTCGGAGACCGCCGCCAACGAGTTCCCCGATCTGGACGTGTCGCTGCGCGGCGCCGTGTCGATCGCGCGGCGCCTGCAGGACCCGCTGGCGGAGCTGGTGAAGATCGACCCGAAGTCGATCGGCGTGGGCCAGTACCAGCACGACGTCGACCAGTACCGCCTGGCCAGGCAGCTCGACGCGGTGGTGGAGGATGCGGTCAACGCGGTCGGCGTGGATCTGAATCTCGCCTCCGCCTCGCTGCTCGCACGCGTGTCGGGGCTCGGCGCATCGCTCGCCGACGCGATCGTGTTCCACCGCGACCAGCGCGGAGCGTTCCGCAGCCGCAAGGAATTGCTCGAGGTGTCGCGCCTGGGTCCGAAGACCTTCGAGCAGTGCGCCGGCTTCCTGCGCATCCGCGACGGCGAGGAGCCGCTGGACGCGTCGGGCGTGCATCCCGAGGCCTACGAGGTGGCCAAGCGCATCGTGAAGGCCTGCGGTCGCGACGCGCGCACGCTGATGGGCGACGGCGGCACGCTCGGACGGCTGGATGCACGGCAGTTCGTCGACGAGCGCTTCGGCCTGCCGACGGTGCGCGACATCCTGGCCGAGCTCGAGAAGCCCGGCCGCGATCCGCGCCCGGAGTTCCGCACCGCGACGTTCGCCGATGGCGTCAATGAGCTGGCCGACCTGAAGCCGGGCATGGTGCTGGAAGGCACCGTCACCAATGTCGCCGCGTTCGGCGCCTTCGTGGACATCGGCGTGCACCAGGACGGGCTCGTGCACGTCTCGCAGCTCGCCGATCGCTTCGTGAAGGATCCGCACCAGGTCGTGAAGGCCGGTCAGATCGTGAAGGTGCGCGTGGTCGACGTGGATGTGAAGCGCCAACGCATCGCGCTGACGATGAAGTCGAAGGACGACGGCGGAACGGGCGTCGTGACCGGTCAGCGCGGGGACAGCCGTCGGCCGCCCGAGGTACGCGGGACCCGGCCGGCACCGCGTACTGCGCCAGCGCCGCAGGGCGCCCTGGGCGCCGCGCTGGCGGATGCACTCCGCCGGAAGTGACCGGGCGGGTGCGGCCGCTTCCCCGACCCTGTCGCAGGGCGACAGGGCGACGCGCTATCCGCCGCCCGGGATGCGGCGAGGCGCGGCACGCGGCCGGCTGCGCCTCCGGCCCGGCGCGCCATCAGGGTTCGCCCTGATCCACGCGAAGCCGTCGGCGCCACGAGCCGCATGCGAGACTTCCCGCCCCCCAAGGGGCGCGACACCGAGAACAACAAACCCACTCACGGAAGGAGGATTCGCATGATGAAGATTCACCAGTGGCTGCTGCCCGCCATGTGTGCCGCAGGCGTGCTGACAACGATCACGGCGTGTTCCAAGACCGAAGGCGACGCTGCTCCGGCCACGGACACGGCGACGGCCCCGGCGGTCGACGCTCCTGCGGCGGCCGACGCCGCACCGGCGGCGAGCGCCGAAACCGTGACCGTCAGCAAGGAGGCGTCGGTGGCCGGCGCGCCGGCCGATGTCTGGAAGAAGATCGGCGACTTCAATGGCCTCAACACCTGGCACCCGGCGATCGCCAGCTCCGAGATCGTCAAGGGCAGCAACAACGAGGTCGGCGCCCATCGCAAGCTGACGCTCAGCGACGGCGCGGTCATCGTCGAGGAACTGGCCGCACGTGACGAGGCCGGCATGACGATCGCCTACACCATCGTCGACGCTCCGCTGCCAGTCACCGACTACCGCTCCACGATCACGGTGACGGCGGACGGCGACGACAAGAGCAAGGTGACCTGGGGCAGCACGTTCAAGCCCGCGGCCGGCACCGAGCCCGCCGCGGCACAGGAACTGATCGGCGGCATCTACCAGGCCGGGCTCGACAACCTGGCGAAGTAGCGGGGACGTTCGGAGCGCGGAATGCGAAGCGGCGGCCCCATCAG
Source organism: uncultured Panacagrimonas sp. (assembly GCA_946481265.1). Next base: position 3,496 of record CAMLNE010000290.1, read on the forward strand.
GAGCCGCCGCTTCGCTTTGGCCTGATGGCCCATCGCGGAACGGCAAGGGAAGCGCTTCCCGCCGCCCTCCCTCTGGACCCCCGTCTGCACCCCCGTCTGCATTCCGGCTGAAACCCGGCGCCGAACCGGCCGAACGCCCCGGCCGCCTTGCCACCGGTTCCAGCCCGGCTCACGCGTAGTTCGGCGCCTTTCGCTGCGCCCAGGGCTGCGCCTGTTCGAGCTGCCCGGCGAGCGAATACAGCGTCTCCTCGTCGCCCAGGTGGCCGACGAACTGCATCGCCATCGGCAACCCGGAGTTGGCCTGCCACAGCGGCAGCATCACCGCGGGCTGCCCCGTGGTGTTGAACAGCGGCGTGAACGTGGAGTAGTTCTGGATGATGTGGTTCCACCAGCCGAGCATGTCGAGGTTGGGCGCGTTCTGGTCGAGCTCGCCGAGCCTGGCCACGTCGCGCCCAAGACCGGGCGTCAGCACCACGTCGTAGCCGCGCATCGCGGTGCACACGCTGCGCGTGATCGCGTTCTGCTGCGCCATGGCCTCCTCGAGCTGGAACGCGCGCAGCGATCTGCCGTACTCGTAGACCGCCAGGGTCACGCGCTCGGCGGTGTCCGGTCCGATCTTGCGACCCGTGGCCTTGGCGAACTCCTCCATGTAGTAGCCCAGCGTCGTGGCCCAGAGCCGGATCGTCGACTCGTTGAACACCTGCGCGTCGTACTCGAACCGCAGCGGCTCGCAGCGGTGTCCCAGGCCCTCGAGCAGCTTCACCGTGTCGGACAGGCACGCGAGGTTCTCCGGCGCGGTCTTCATCGCACCGGGCAGCGCATCGACGACGCCGATGCGCAGCGAGCCCGGCGGCGTCATGGCGCTGGCGAGGAACCCGCGCCTGGGCGGCTGCGCCGCGTAGTAGTAGCCGTCGTCGGGGCCGGCGATCGCATCGAGCATCGCGGCCGAATCGCGCACCGAGCGCGTCTCGACGAACTCCACGCCCAGGCCCCACAGCAGCGCGCCGAAATCCGGACCGCCCGGCGTGCGGCCGCGCGACACCTTCATCCCGACCAGGCCGTTCACCGCGCCGGGAATGCGGATCGAACCGCCGCCGTCGTTGGCGTGCGCGATCGGCACCATGCCGCTGCCCACCGCCGCGCCGGCACCGCCGGAGGATCCCCCCGCGGAGTACTCCAGGTTCCAGGGGTTGCGCGTCGGGCCGTAGAGCAGGGCCTCGGAGTTGGCGTTGAACGCCATCTCGGGCAGCGTCGTGGTGCCCACGGTGACCAGGCCCGCGGCGCGGCAGCGCTGCATCATCACGGTGTCGTGCTCGTGGCGCATGCCTTCGGCAAGTCGCGAACCGGCCGAGGACACCATGCCCTTGAAGTGCATGCCGAATTCCTTGATCAGGAACGGCACGCCGCGGAACGGACCGAGCGGCAGCCCCGCCTTGACCTCGGCCATCGCGTGGTCGCGCAGCATCTGCACCACGCAGTTGACCTTCGGATTGAGGCGCTCCATGGCGTCGATCGCGCTGTCCACCAGGTCCTCCGGCGAAACCTCCTGGCGGCGCACCAGCTCGGCGAGGCCGAGGCCGTCGTACTTCGCGTATTCCTTGAAGATCATCTGCGCTTCTCCGTCGTGGGCACGTCCGGTCGATCTTCGAGCGGCAGGGACCTGCGGACAATGACCCGGTTGGGTCATTCGGCATCCTTCGCCGCGCCCCGGACCGGATGAATCCCGGCGCCTGCCTGAGCGACGCCTGCGCGGTGCGCGGGTCCTGTCCGGGCCCTACGGAGCGGGTCGCGGCGATTCCAGAAGACCGCGTTGCATCGCCAGCGCCACGGCCTGGGTGACGGTGTGCGCGC
>CAMLNE010000291.1 GCA_946481265.1 uncultured Panacagrimonas sp.
GCGCTCGAGCTGATCGAATGTCGGTCTTCGAGCGTTACCTGTCGCTCTGGGTTGCCGCCTGCATCGTCGTCGGGATTGCGCTGGGGCACCTGCTGCCCGGCGTCTTCCAGGCGATCGGCGCGGCGGAGATCGCCCAGGTCAACCTGCCGGTGGCCGGGCTGATCTGGCTGATGATCGTGCCGATGCTGGTCAGGATCGACTTCGGCGCGCTGGGCAAGGTGAAGGAGCACTGGCGTGGCATCGGGGTCACGCTGTTCATCAACTGGGCAGTGAAGCCGTTTTCGATGGCCGCCCTGGCCTGGCTGTTCATCGGCTACTGGTTCCGGCCGTGGCTGCCGGCCGACCAGATCCATTCGTACATCGCGGGCCTGGTGCTGCTGGCCGCGGCACCCTGCACCGCGATGGTGTTCGTCTGGAGCAACCTCTGCCGCGGCGAACCGCACTTCACCCTGAGCCAGGTGGCACTCAACGACGCGATCATGATCGTGGCCTTCGCGCCGATCGTCGGCCTGCTGCTCGGGCTGTCGGCCATCACGGTGCCCTGGAACACGCTGCTGCTGTCGGTTGCGCTCTACATCCTGGTGCCGGTCCTGGTGTCGCAGCTGATCCGCCGCGCCCTGCTGGCGCGGGGCGGGGAAGCGGCGCTGGCCCGCCTGCTCCAGATCCTGCAGCCGCTGTCGCTGGTTGCGCTGCTGAGCACCCTGGTGCTGCTGTTCGGCTTCCAGGGCGAGCAGATCATCGAGCAGCCCGTGGTGATCGCGCTGCTGGCCGTCCCGATCCTGATCCAGGTCTACTTCAATTCCGGGCTGGCGTACCTGCTCAACCGTGCGGCGGGCGAGTCGCACTGCGTGGCCGGACCGTCCGCGCTGATCGGGGCCAGCAATTTCTTCGAACTGGCCGTGGCGGCCGCGATCAGCCTGTTCGGCTTCAAGTCCGGCGCCGCGCTGGCGACGGTGGTCGGCGTGCTGATCGAAGTCCCGGTGATGCTGTCGGTGGTGAAGATCGTCAACGCGTCCCGGCCGTGGTACGAGCGCCGGGCGCCGTCGGGAGCGGACACGTGAGCTTCAGCAGGATCCTGTTTCTCTGCGGCGCCAACGCCGCGCGCGGCCAGATGGCCGAGGGCCTGGCACGACAGCTGTTCGGTGACGCGGTGGAGGTGGCCAGCGCGGGCTCCATGCCCTCGACGCCCGATCCGCTCGCCGTCAGCGTGATGGCCGAGCGCGGGATCGACATCGGCAGTCAGGAGGCGAAGGCCGTGCCCGATCCCGACCTGGCACGCTTCGACCTGGTGATCACGCTGTGTGCCGACGCGGTTGGCCCGGTGCTGCCCGGCAAGGCCCGGCGCCTGCACTGGCCGATCGTCGATCCCGCCGGCGTGGATCCCGCGCGCGCTCCGGAGCAGGCGCTGGCGGCGTATCGCAGCGCGCGCGATCAGATCCTGCAGCGGCTCAAGGTGCTGCACGCGCTGCGCGAGCACCATCCCGGACCGGCGGGCGAGGAGTTTCACGCCAGCGTGCGCGTCACCGACCTGGCCCGGAGCACCGCGTTCTATGCCTGGTTGCTGGGCGGCTGGCCCAGGGAGTGGACGCATCGCTACGCGACCTTCGTGCGCCCGGAGCTGAACCTGAACTTCGTGCTGCTCGTGTCCGATGGCAAGACGCTGCACCACGACACGCTGTATCACCTGGGCCTGGGCGTGCCGACACGCGCCGCGGTGATCGAGGCCTGGCACCGTGCGGTCGCGGCCGGCGTGAACATCGACAAGCCCCCGCGCACGACCTGGAAGGGCACGCCGCTGCACGAGTTGTGGCTCACCGACCCCGACGGCAATCGGGTCGAGATCTACGCCCGCCTGACCGCGGACGAGCTGGCCCGGATGCCGGCCGACCAGCAGCCCGTCTTTCTCACCTGAGTTGAAAACCCATGACTGTCACGATCTATCACAACCCCGCCTGCGGCACCTCGCGCAACACGCTGGCCCTGATCCGCAACGCCGGCATCGAGCCGACGGTGATCGAATACCTGAAGACGCCGCCGGGCCGCGCAACGCTCGAGGCGCTGATCGCGAAGGCCGGGGTGCCGGTGCGCGAGCTGATCCGCGAGAAGGGCACGCCGTACGCCGAGCTGGGACTGGGCGATCCGAAGTGGACGGACGCGCAGCTCCTCGACTTCATGCTCCAGCATCCGATCCTGATCAACCGCCCGATCGTCGTGACCGCGACGGGTGCCCGCCTGTGCCGGCCGCCCGAGCGGGTGCTCGACCTGCTGCCCCAGCCGGGAAGGGATCGTTCGTGAAGGAACATGGCGAGGTGGTGATCGACGCCGAGGGCCGACGTGTCCGCTGAATTCGCAGACCTGCCCAATGTCGACGCGACCCTGCTTCGAGCCCCGGACCCGGCCGCGCTGCGCCCCGCGGCACATTCCACGCACGCGCCGCGCATCCTGCTGCTGTACGGCTCGCTGCGCGAGCGCTCGTTCAGCCGCCTGGTCACGCTTGAGGCGCAGCGGCTGCTGATCGCGATGGGCGCCGAGACGCGCGTGTTCGATCCCGCCGGTCTGCCGCTGCCCGACGGCGCGGCGGACTCGCATCCCAAGGTGCAGGAGCTGCGCCGCCTGGCGGCGTGGTCGGAGGGCATGGTGTGGACCTCGCCCGAACGCCACGGCGCGATGACCGGGGTCATGAAGGCGCAGATCGACTGGATTCCGCTCAGCGACGGCGCGGTGCGACCGACGCAGGGCAAGACCCTGGCCGTGATGCAGGTCTGCGGCGGTTCGCAGTCCTTCAACGCCGTCAACCAGCTGCGGGTGCTGGGCCGCTGGATGCGCATGATCACGATTCCGAACCAGTCGTCGGTGGCCAAGGCCTTCCTCGAATTCGACGAGGCGGGCCGCATGAAACCGTCCAGCTACTACGACCGCATCGTCGACGTGATGGAGGAACTGCTGAAGTTCACCTGGCTCACGCGTGATGCGTCGCCCTATCTGGTGGACCGCTACAGCGAGCGCAGAGAATCGGCGCAGGCGCTTTCGAAGCGCGTGAACCAGCGGGCGCTCTGATCCGCGGCCGCGGCGCGATGCCGCGAACACACCAGGGAGCCTGCCCGCCGGGCGGGGCCATCAGCAGGGAGATCGCGGCATGCTCATCCAGGGGATTTCGGTCGTGGGGGCCTGCGTGGTCCTGTATGCCTTCTACATGCAGCAGCAGGGTGGCTGGCAGCCCACCGAGATCCGCTACCTGGCCTGCAATTTCGTCGGGACCGCCGTGCTCACCGTCGTGGCCTGGATCGGATCGCAGTGGGGCTTCGTCCTGGTCGAGGCGATCTGGGCGATCGTGAGCCTGCGCGGCCTGATCCGCGCCACGCGCGCGCGACGACTCGCGTCCGCCGGACCCGACGCCGGATGAAGGCGCTCGACGTCGTGGTCATCGGCGGCGGACAGGCCGCCCTGGCCTGCGCCTATTTTCTCCGGCGCACCCCGCTGAGCTACCTGCTGCTGGATGCGGAAGCGGGCCCCGGTGGCGCCTGGCGGCATGCCTGGAAATCCCTGCGCCTGTTTTCGCCGGCGACCTGGAGCTCCATCGCGGGGCGGATGATGGCGGCGCGCGCCGACGGTTATCCCACGCGCGACGACATTCTCGACTACCTCGCCGACTACGAACGCCATTACCAGCTGCCGGTCCAGCGGCCGCTGTGGGTGGAGTCGGTGCGCCGCGCCGATGATCGTCTCGTCCTCGAAGCGAAGACCGGCCAGTGGAGCGCGCGCGCCGTGATCAGCGCCACCGGCACCTGGCGCCATCCGCATGTCCCGACGATTCCCGGCATCGATCGCTACCAGGGCCGGCAACTGCACTCCTCGCGCTATGTCGATCCGCAGGATTTCGCCGGTCAGCGCGTGCTGGTGGTGGGCGGCGGAAACTCCGGCGCCCAGATCCTGGCCGAGGTATCGCGGGCCGCGGACACCCGTTGGGTGACCCTGGGCGAGCCGCAGTTCCTGCCCGACGACGTCGATGGCCGCGTGCTCTTCATGCGCGCCACCGAGCGCTGGAAAGCACAGCAGGCCGGGCGCACGGTCGAGGCACCCATCGGCGGACTGGGCGACATCGTCATGGTGCCGTCGGTGAAGGAGGCTAGGGAGCGCGGCGCGCTGCACACGGTGCGACCCTTCACGCGGTTCACGCCGACCGGCGTGGTCTGGCCCGATGGCAGCGAGGAAGCGATCGATGCGGTGATCTGGTGCACCGGCTTTCGCCCGGCGCTCGATCACCTCGGCGCGCTCGGCGTGATCGAGGACGACGGTCGTGTCGCCGTGGCAGGAACGCGGTCGACGCAACAGCCGAATCTCTGGCTGGTCGGCTATGGCGACTGGACCGGCGCGGCGTCCGCAACTCTGGTCGGGGTGACGCGCAGCGCGCGCAGCACGGTGGACCAGATCAGCGCGGCCTTGAAGTAATCCGGTGGCGAGTCGCCGCGCTATGGCGGTGGCCGACAGGCCCGGTATGGCTGAGGTGGGTCAAGGATCGACCCGGCAGGACGGGCAGGGCGACGGCAGGTGGCCAGCATGCGCCGGCGGATCCTGCGCAGGGTGTATCCCCTGGGCCTGGCTTCCCGTCCAAGTCAGTGAGATACCGGACTCACCTCAACCCACTGGAGCCTTTTCGATGAACGACCTTTCTCCCCGCGATCGCGCCCTCGTCGGGCTTGGCGCTGCGATCGGCAGCAACTGCATCCCCTGCGTGGAGCATCACATCCCGGCGGCGCGCAATGCCGGCTTGGATGACGACCAAATCCGTGCCGCGCTGAGCCTTGCCGAAACCATCCGGCAGGTGCCTGCACGTCGTGTCCTGGCGCGTGCGACCGAACTGGTCGACATCCCGGCGTCTGGCACGGTGACGGCGCCGGCTTGCAGCACGGTGGAACAGAAGCCGGTCGAGCAGACGCTCGATGCGATGGCCTCCACCATGCAGCGCATGATGGCGAGTTGCGGCAACGCGGCGCCGACGACCGCTTCCGGGGGTCAGCCCGGCACCGCGCCGAAATCCTCGTCCGGCTGCTGTTGAGCCGCGCCGGTCCGATGGCCGAACCCGCAATCGCGTTCGAGGACGCCGCCCGCGAGGTCTCACGGGCGGTGCTCGGCTACAGGAAACCCTGATCCGCATGAACAAGGGACTGCCTGCATTCGAGCGCCGTTCCTCCATCAAAACCTGGGCGTTTTCGATCGCCAGCCGGGTTGCGGCCGACCACCTTCGCGAGCCGGCACATCGCGCGCAGGTAATCGACCTCGACGAGGCCGAGGCGGTGGCCGACCCGGCTCTGGGCATCGACGAACGCTTGGTGATCGGAGAGAT
>CAMLNE010000292.1 GCA_946481265.1 uncultured Panacagrimonas sp.
CCAGATTGAAACGCAAACAGCGTGCAACTTCGAGAGGTAAATCAGAGAATCCTTAGGCGTCTGGCACGACCTGATGATGGAAGGAAGCCTGGGCTGTATCGGGCATGTGTCCCGGTGGGTCCGCGAGGCGCTGAGCCTGACACGGAGCGAGAACAGCCCGGTGCTGACGCAGCGCCATCTGCGCGAGACCATGGCGAGCAAGAGCGATCTGGCTCGGCTGGCCGACGAGATACTGCAGGGTGAGCGAACGTCTGGCGCTGAAGATCCGGATAACGCACCGGAAGGAGCAGCTCGCGCCGTCAGCGCCAGTCCGCAGGGAAGATCGAGACCCTTTCAGGCGAGGCCTCGCCGACACCGCAGGAATGGACGCGCCTGAATGCCGCGCCTCTTTGCACTGATGCCGCACGGGCTCGGCACCTCGGATATCGAGGCCTTCGGGTGTTATTTCAGCCGGCTGGCCGCGCGTCACTCGATGTCCACTCGCGGAGTTCTGAGTTGGGTCGCCGCCGATAGTGGTATTTCCCGAGCAACGCTTAGAAATGGCGTGGGCATGGCTCGTCTGCCCGACCTGGTCAGGCCCAACCGGACTACCGAGATCGTCGTACGACTGGTGTCTGACGCGACCGGAATATCGCGAGGCATCATCGAATCGACGACATTTCTTGCGCTGTCGCCCATTCTCGTCCGCAGTGCCGGTGCCTTTTCGGATGCCTTCCGGTGGTGCCCCGCTTGCGTGGCCGAGCGCGTCGCCGAGGGCAGAGATGCTTACTTCAAACTTAAGTGGCACCTGCACGGCGTCACGCGCTGCGACATCCACCGGATACCGCTGGTTACGCGATGCCTGAGTTGCTGCCGAACACAGAACAGCCGACGTGCGCGGGAGGATTGTTCACGCTGCGTGTTCTGCAACGCGCTACTGGTGGTCCGACCTGCCGCGGGGGACATTCGACCAAGCTGGGAGATGGAAGGTGCTGACCTCGTCAATCTGGTTGGGCATATCGCGAGTCATCCCGGCGTCCGATTCAACGCGGAAGGCGTCGAGGCGTCACTCGGCTGGTTGTCCAAGATTTTCTGCGCGCCGTCGCCAAAGGCAGGGCCGCTCGCGATGCTTCCCAAGGATGAGCGTGCGCCGTTCCGCATCCGGGAAGCCCCCAACACACTCGTGAGCATCCGCCGGGTCGGCTATCGAGCCAGCATCCCTTTGCCGATCCTGTTGGACGGCGACGCGAGTGCGATAACCCGCCAGCTCGATCTGAGATGGAACACTCACACGCCGCCGGGGCTTGAACCGCGTCCGAAGAAACTCCTCCCGCAGCGTCCCTTGCTGAAAGCGCAGATCAAGGCGTTTCTGAAGCGCACCAGCGGAAACGTCCCGCCATCGTTGAGAGCAGCCGCTCGCGAGCTGCGCGTCTCGACAGGAGGGCTGCTCTATCACTTCCCGGACGATTGTCGCGAAATGATCACGGCCTACGTGAAATGGAAAGCGACCGAGCGCAAGGGGGCAGCCAACGCTGCGCGCAAAGCAGTGATGGCGTACCTGAGAGAGCACCTCGACCAGCGGCCGGAACCACCCTCGCGCAAAGGAGCGGTTCGAGCATTGCGTGCGAAGACGCAGCTTTCGAAACGGCTTCTGGTCAGGACGGTTGAGTCCGCCATCGTCTGAATCGCGTGTGCAGGCGAACTACGCCGCGATCAGGCACCAGCCCCGCCTCCGGGCAGATCCAGTGCGCGGGGGCCATTCTCACCAGTAGTAGACGTGCGGCCTTCTCGATCCCAACGGCCAGGCGATCGCGTCGGGCCCTCGGCCGCGGACGACTTGCAGGCAGAGGCGGCGATTCTCGCGGCGGCGAGGACGGGTCATGTACAGCTGCACCCAGTACCTCGGTGTCGACTGCACGAGGTTCGGACCGCGGAGGCAGCGTTTCAGGCGGCCGCGATCATCCCGGTCCGTCGCGCGGTTGGTGGTGGACATGCTTCGGCTCCAGTGTTTTTGGGCTAAAGCACGTTTCCTCCGAGGGTGGGGCCGGATCGGCCAAGAACTGAATATTACGACCGGACGCGGCCTGAAGGCGCGGTACACCTTGCCGGCCGCAACGGCGTGAGGTGTTCGATTCGATGGGAATGCTTTCCCGACCTACGGGGAGCGTTCACAATGGTCAAACGAGATCACGCCACAGGCCGCACTCGAGGCCGGGATAGCGAACCATCCAGCCGTGCTGGCGAGCTGAATTCGAAGCTGCTCAGGCGAAGGCCATCGCTGCGTCTGGAAGACAGCGATGACCGATTGCAGGACCAACTAGGGGCGTAGACTGATTTTCGATGACGCAGAACATTCTCCGGCTCAAAAATGCTCCCATCGTGGAGGCGGTACTGGATATCGAGTGCGATTTCGCGCCTGGGCATTTGCTCGGCAAGCTCGAAGCGCCTGCGCGGGACCGGCTCAGCGATCGATATCCAGTAACGCAGGTCCAGTTCGTTCAGGAGGTCCAGTTCGAGGCGAATGTTGGCGGGCCGGTCAACCACTCGATGCGTCAGGATGTGCAGGCTTTTCAGTTCCTGCAACAGGACGGCCGCCAGTTGGTCCAGGTGCGGACAGCAGGGTATTCGTTCAACCGGCTGGCTCCCTACGGCTCCTTTGACGAGTACCTGCCGGAAGTTAAGCGAACTTGGAACATCTACCGTGAACTGGCCTCGCCCGTTCAGATTCGGTCGGTCCGGCTGCGATACATCAACCGCTTGATCCTGCCGATGACCGACGGCCAGATTCAATTGGACCCGTTTCTCCGGATTGGCCCGCGATTGCCGGACGAGGAGAAGCTGACATTCGTCGGATTCCTGAACCAGTACACCGCCGTTGAGAAGGATACTGGGCACCACATCACAACAGTCCTCACAGCGCAGAGGCCGGAAGGAGACAAGCTCCCGGTCATTTTCGATAATACTGTCGCAGTGGTTGGTGAAGCGGCGGACCCTGGGGATTGGGATTGGCTCGAAGCCAAGCTGCAATCGTTGCGGGGCTTGAAAAACCGGGTGTTCAAGAACACATTGTCTGAAGAATGTTTGAACCTCTTTCAATGAGCCTGATGTGCTTGGGCTACAGCGCCCTGGATTCCTATGCTCGGAAGACCAGCGCCATCTCGGCCGAGGCCCAGGTAGTGACACAGGCGGCTTCATCGCTGCTCCGAAGTAGGGAGGCGTCGCAATCACTTTTCGGCCGAAAGGCCCTGGCGATCTCTGGCCTTCGATCTGTTGTGTCTGAGGTGGCTTCGACAGCTGCCGATGACCCGGACCAGGCCATCCCCACATCGAACGCGCTACGGAATGCGGAGGACTTCCTCCGTGCGCTGCCAGATGACATTCAATTGCCGGGATTCAGCGTAGACCCTGACGGCGCCATAGCGCTCGACTGGATTCAATCGCGCACGCGCATGTTCTCGATCAGCATCTCGGATTCAGAGCGTGTGGCTTACGCTTGGCTAGATGGATCGGACAGGGGGCATGCGGTGGCCCGCTTTCGAGGGCAGCATATTTCGCCCCAGCTTCTCTCCCTGATCCGTACCGTCGCTGCATATGACCTCTCTGGCCTCCGGGCTGCCTGAGTTCGTCGGCGACGACGAAGACCTGGCTAGGTTCATTACCCAGAGCGGAGACTTCACGGCTGCCGTCGCGAAACCCAAGGTCTTCTTGCCCAGCCAGAGGGATCGCGAGACATCAATATCGCGGCACGGTCGGGAGCCGGTTGACGATCTCTGGGTCTTGGGCGCAGCCGCTGCCGGTACTCGCAAGCTTTACGGTGCTGCGATGTTTAAGGGCCGCGACGTGCGCCACGCCCAACTCGACGTGCTGGCCGCAGAGCCGCCCCTTCGCCATGCCGTGATTAAGGGATGGCCTTGGATAGATTCCGATCCTGAACTGCAAAAGGCGAAGCAGAAGGAACTGGCGCTGGTGCTTGCGAGCGCCGCGGGCCCGCCGCTTCTTCGCCAGCAGCCCTGACCGGAATCGCGGCCAAACTACGCTTTTGCGGCGTGGCCTGATCACGGTTTCGCGCACAGGAAATCTCCATCCCCGACATCGTCGGGAGATACGAGGCCCATGGGCACGCGGCTCCCTTCCCTTGCTTCGCTCCGGGAATTGCGCGCGGCCCGCCATCCCTCCCAGGATCTTCTGCAGATTCTCGCGGCTCCGCGAGCGGTGCCCCCGCGCGGTATCCCCGAGATCGGCGAAGAACAAAAAAGACGCCCAACCTGGTGGATGCGCACCAGGCCAGGCTGCGCAAGTGCGCAGAGGAGCCTTTCCGAACTAGGCTCAGCCCGCGGCCACGTCGCCGGGAGCCATTCCTTTTTACTGCGGCGCGATACCGGGCGGACTGCCAGCTACCAGCGACCCGCCACCTGGCCACCGTCGACATTGAGGGTGACGCCGGTGACATGCCTGGCCTTGTCGAGATAGAGGACCGCGTCGACGATGTCGCTGATCTCGCCGATCCGGCCGAGGGGTTGCAGCGCCGCCAGAAAGTCGTATGCCTCGGGGCCGAACATCGGCGTCCTGATGATGCCGGGGGCCACCGCATTGACGCGCACCCCCGCCTTCGCGAATTCGATCGCCAAGGAGCGGGTCACCGCATCGAGCCCGCCCTTGGTCAGCGGGGTCAAGGCGCTCGGCAGTTGAGCGATGGCCTGGTCGACCAAGGTGGTGGTGATCTGCACGACATGGCCGCCGCCCTGCTTCACCATCTGGCGTATCGCCAGCTGGCTGATGTGAAAGAAGCCAGCCACATTAGTTGAAAGCACACGATCCAAATCGTCCTGCAGGTAATCGAGAAACGGCTTGCCGATGAAGATGCCGGCGTTGTTGACCAGAGTGTCGATCCGCCCAAATCGGTCCAGCGCGGTGGCAACGATCTTCTGCGCCACCTCCCGGCTTCCGATATCGCCGCGCACCGTGACGAGATCCGGGTCGTCCGACGGCCCGATGTTTCTCGAGTTCGCGACGACCGCGTATCCCAGTCCGCGCAAACCCTGAACGACACCGGCACCGATGCCCTGCGAGGCACCGGTCACCAGTGCAACCTTGCGAGCGTCATTCATCGACTTCTCCTTGCAGCGCAGGCCGGCGTCCGGCGACGGGCGAGCCCGTGCCGGGGCCGGGAGAGCCGACGCCGGTTCACCCGCGCTCGTGTCGGCAGGATCATGATTGCCGCGCGCACCGCGCGAGAATCACGTCGTCTGCACCCCTTCGCCGCGGTAGCCAACGCGAGTGCCATGCTCCCGCCGCG
>CAMLNE010000293.1 GCA_946481265.1 uncultured Panacagrimonas sp.
CGCTCTGACCCAGGCTGATTTCGAGGTCGTCGAAAAAGCGACGCAGGCCGGCGAGCCCGCGCTCGGCCAGCGCCGGAATGGCCGGCACGCCGGTGAGTCCGGGGATCCCGCGATCGGCGAATCCGGGCACGGAATTGCGGAAGGCTTCTGCGCCGCGCAGGAAGCCATCCCATTCCATGTGGCGCGTCCTGGCCGCGATCACCGCCCGGCTCTTGGGATCGGTCCCCATCAGCGGCGGATCCGGATGCAGTTCCTCGATGTAGGCGCAGATCGGCACGGTCTCGTCGATGCAGGTGCCATCGTCGAGCTGCAGCACCGGCACGATGCCGCGCGGGTTGATCTTGCGGAATTCGGCAGTCAGGTTCTCCCCTTTCAACAGGTCGACCTGGACGGTATCGATCTTCACGCCCTTCTCGGCAAGGAAGATGCGAACACGGCGTGGGCTCGGCGCGATGGTGCAGTCATAGAACTTCATGGGTGGCTCCTCTGGTGGTCGTTTCGGTGCAAGCGGATCCGGGGGCTCCGGCGCCGGCGCAGGATAGGCCGCGGCCCGCCCCATGGGATGACCTCCCATCGCGGGGCGAAGCGTCTGCAATCTGCCTTGCATGGCCCGACGCATTGCGCATTTTGAGGCGGGCCCGTTCCATCCATTGCACGCAAGTGCCCGCATCAGGATGAATTCTGCCCCTGGCACGCTTATCGGATGAAGCGGGCTGCCCCATCCAGACAGGCCGCCCATGCCGCTCGCGATGCCAACCGCCTGTTCCCGTATGCCGGCTCGAAGGCGGCCGGCGTCGAACATTCGCCCGATCCTGGCGATGCTGGTGGCGGCCTGCGCCCTGCAGGCCTGCGTCAACCCGTCCATGCAGCACCGGCCGGCCGGTGCTTCGGCAGCGCCCGCCGTCAAGGCGCCGGTCCTGGACCCGATCCTGGTGCGGGACCTGAACGGGTCGGCCACGGTGCAGCAGGGCACCCGACGCACGTCGTTGCGCGAGGGCGCACCGATCGAGGAAAACCAGCCGATCCAGGTCGGCAAGCGCTCGATCCTGCGCCTGGGCATGGGCGAGCGCGCGCTGTTCGAGCTCGGCCCCGGTGCCCGTGCCGTGGTCCACCAGGTCGGACGCGACGGTGAGCGCCACCAGCGCGCCACCTGGCTCCGGCTCGAGAAGGGCTACCTGCGCGTGGTGTGGTCGGACGATCGCGTCGACTCGCCCATCGAGGTGTCGTTCGGACGCTGGGCCGCCAAGCTGGAACCCGGCGAGTCGTTCTTCGAGAGTCGCGGCAAGTCTGCTGCCGCGTGTTCCAGCACCGGCACCCTGTACCTTTCCGGCGTTCCCGACTGGACCCCGGACCAGCTCTCCGAACCCTGCGTCAGCCTGGCGCCCGACCATGCACCGGTGATGATCGCGCTGGATGACGCCGAGTGGTCGAACCTGCGCAGCCGCCATCGCCTGCAGTCGACGCTGAAAAAGGCCGCGAAGGAGCAGAAGCGCGAGCCGGTCCTGGCGCGGCTCGATTTCAGGAAAGCGCCGCCGACGCCGCGCGCCCTGCGGATGGAGCCACTGCGCGCCATCGAGACCAGCTTCGTGACCGTCGCCTTGCCGCCGACACCGACACCGACACCGACACCGGAGCCTGCACCGCGGCCGATGATCGCGATGACGGCCCCCGCGCCCGAGCCGGTGAACCCGAATTTCATATCCCGTCCCGATATCGTCTACGTGCCGCCGCAGCCGGAACCGGCGGCGCCGGACGCCGCGCAGCCGGAACCGGTCGCGCTGGAACCCGTAGCACCGGAGCCGATGATCGAGACCGCGCCGACCGCGGCGGGCCCGGCGTACGCCGGGCACGAGTTCGGCCCCCGCGACGAGGATCTCGACGACCTCGCCGCCCAGATCACGTACGTCCCGCCGCCTTCCGCGGAGCCTCCGGTTTCGGTGGCAGCCGGCGCAGACGTCTCGCAGGGCGTTTCGGCCGAGGCCTTGCTCGCCGAGGCCGGCCGCGTCGGAACACGGCCTGCGTCGATGCAGACGCCGGCACCAGCAGCGGCGCCGGCAGCCGCCGCACAGGGCACGCCGCTCCCGCCGCTGCCGGCGCCACCGCCTGCGTCGGCGGATCTTCTTTCCTCGACGCCGTACGACGCGCCCGCCTTCGATCCGCAACCCGCGCCATCCGGCGTCGACTCTGCCGCGCAGGAAATGGACGGCAACGACATCGTGTCGACGTCGTCGGGGGAGCTGGCAGCGCCCGGCTCCGCGGCGCCCGACACCGCGCTCACGGCGGGTTCTCCTGCGCTGGCGCCGTCCCTGCGCCTGGATCCGGCCTCAACGCCGCCGGCGGCCGGACTGGCACCGCTTGCGACCTCCCCCGAAACCGGCGGCGAGGAACAGACCGTGTCCTATGCGCCGCTCGATACGGCGGCACCACCCGACCCGCAGATCGCCTTGCCCGAGGACCCGGCAATGGCACCGGCCGGGTCCGAGATGCAGCCTCACGCGGAATGGATCGTGAACGTGGCCGTCCATCCCACGCTGGAGTCCGCGCAGGCGCAGGTGCAGCAGCTGGTCGCCCAGGGTTTCAACGCGGACGTGCGCCAGGAGATGGTGCGCGGGCGGACGTCCTATCGGGTCGTGATCGAAGGCATACCGACCGAAGTCGGCGCGCAGGCGGCACGCGCCGACCTCGAATCCCGCTTCGGTCTCGATTCGGCCTGGGTGCTGCGCAAGTACTGATCGCGTACTGATCGCGCCGCACGCCGGCCGGCAGCCTCAGGCCTTGCCCTCGAGCTGCGAGACGATGCCCGGATTCTCCAGCGTGGAGACGTCCTGCGTGATCGCCTCGCCCTTGGCGATCGAGCGCAGCAGGCGACGCATGATCTTGCCGCTGCGCGTCTTCGGAAGGTTGTCCGAGAAGCGGATCTCGTCGGGCTTGGCCAGGGCGCCGATTTCGCGACCCACGTGGTCACGTAGTTCCTTGGCCAGCTTTTCGGCTTCCGCACCCTGCGGCCGCGGCCCCTTGACGGTCACGAAGGCAAAGACACTCTCGCCCTTGACCTCGTGCGGCCGCCCGACCACGGCGGCCTCGGCCACCTGCGGATGCGAGACCAGGGCGCTTTCGATCTCCATGGTGCCCAGGCGATGGCCGGAGACGTTCAGCACGTCGTCGACACGCCCCATGATCCAGTAGTAGCCGTCCTTGTCGCGATGGGCCGAATCGCCGGCGACGTAGAGATTGCGGCCCGGGAACTGGCCGTAGTAGGTGTCGATGAAGCGTTGGTTGTTGCCCCAGATGGTGCTCAGCATCGCCGGCCAGGGCTTGGTGATGACCAGGTAGCCGCCCGCTTCCAGGCCGGTGACCGGTTCGCCCGCCTCGTCGACGATGTCGGCGAAGATGCCGGGCAGCGGCTGCGTGCAGGAGCCCGGCTTGGTCGGCGTGGCACCGGGGATCGGGCTCATCATGATGGCGCCCGTCTCGGTCTGCCACCAGGTGTCCACGATCGGCAGCTTCTCCTTGCCGATCACGCGGTGGTACCACATCCAGGCCTCGGGATTGATCGGCTCGCCGACCGAGCCGAGCAGGCGCAGCCTGGACAGGTCGTACTTGGCCGGCCACTCCTCGCCAAGCTTCATCAGGGCGCGGATCGCCGTCGGTGCGGTGTAGAAGATGGTGACACCGTGATCCTGCGCGATCTTCCAGAAACGCCCCGCATCCGGCACGGTCGGCGCGCCCTCGTACATCAGGACGGTGGCGCCGTTGCTGAGCGGGCCGTAGCAGACATAGCTGTGACCGGTGACCCAGCCGACGTCCGCGGTGCACCAGAACACGTCCGATTCCTGCAGATCGAACACCCAGCGGCTGGTCATGTGCACACCCACCATGAATCCGCCGGTGGAATGCTGGATGCCCTTGGGCTTGCCGGTCGAGCCCGAGGTGTAGAGCAGGAACAGCGGGTGCTCCGATTCGACCCACTCCGGATCGCAGTGGGTGGCCTGCGTGCCCAGCAGTTCATGCCACCACAGGTCACGCGGCGCCTTGAAGCCGACCTCGTGCCCGGTGCGCTTGTACACGACCACCTTCTCGACCGTCTTGCAGCCAGAGGAGAGCGCCTCGTCGACCGCCTTCTTGAGCTCGACGATGTGGCCACCACGCGTCCCGCCGTCGGCGGTGATCACGATCTTGGCGCCCGCGTCCTCGATGCGGTCGCGCAGCGAACCCGAGGAGAATCCGCCGAACACGATCGAGTGCACGGCGCCGATGCGCGCGCAGGCCTGCATGGCCATCACGGCCTCGGGCGTGTGCGGCATGTAGATCACCACGCGATCGCCCTTGGCGATCCCCAGCGAGCGCAGGCCGTTGGCGAGCCGGCATACCTCGACGTGCAGTTCGCGGTAGGTCCAGTTGCGGGTATCGCCCTTCTCGCCCTCGAAGCGGATGGCGATCTTGTCGCCGCGCTCGGACAGATGGCGATCCAGGCAATTGGCCGAGGCATTGGTCCTGCCGCCGGAGAACCACCGGTAGTTCGGCGCCGCCGAGTCATCGAGCGCGCGATCGAACGGCGTCTGCCAGGCGATGTGCTTGCGCGCCAGCTCCGCCCAGAAACCCACCGGGTCCCTGGCCGCTTCGGCGCGCAGGGCGGCCAGCTTGTCCGCGTCCAGTCGCGCGGCGGCGGCAAACGTGGCGGAGGGCGGGAAGAGGCGCTTTTCTTCGAGCACCGACTGGATATTGCTCATCTGGTGAATCTCCTTAATTTTTTCTCCCGAGGCCACGATCATAGGTCCGGGCAATTGTCGGGCAACCCGCCCGCTCGGGTAGGTCAGGCTCGGCGCCGCATGCCGCGCGCATCCGCGCCGCGGCTCCAGCGCGCGCTCAGGGATCGAGGCTGCGGCGATCCGTTCCCCGCAGGAACAGGACCGCCACGACGATGGTCATCAGCGCCACGCCGATGGGATACCACAGCCCGTAGTAGATGTCGCCCGACGCGGCGACCATTGCCGTGGCCAGAAGGGGCAGCATGCCGCCGAACCAGCCGTTGCCGATGTGATACGGCAGGCTCATCGATGTGTACCGGATATGGGTCGGGAACAGCTCGACCAGGTACGCGGCGATGGGTCCGTAGACCATCGTGACGTAGAGCATCAGCACGACCAGCAGCAGCAGGGCCAGCGGGTAATCGATCTGCGACGGATCCGCCTCGAGCGGGTAGTCGGCCGCCGCGAGGGCGGC
>CAMLNE010000294.1 GCA_946481265.1 uncultured Panacagrimonas sp.
AGCGGCCGAGCAGGCGCACCGGCGTCGGCAGTGCCCGCGCGTGGTCGGCCACACCGCCCTGCTCGTCGAGGACCCGGGTGCTGACCAGGCCGACGCCCGTGTCGCCCAAGGCCGCAGCCAGGTCCGGCAGCGGATTGCCGTGCAGGCGCAGGTCGGGGTCGACCGCCGCGACATATCTGCCTTGGGCCTGCCGGAAGGCGGCATTGTGGTTGGCGCCGAAGCCCTTGGGCCGGGCATTGCGCAGGAGCCGGAGCCGCCCTGGCCAGTGCGCCTCGAGCCCTTCGGCCGGCTCCGCGATATTGAGGGTCAGGATCACCTCGACATGGGCCGGATCGAGCCGTGCGCGGAAGTCCTCCAACAGGCGCCGGACCTGGGCGATATGGCCGTGGCTGACCACGGACAGACTCCAATCGGGCGGCTCGGGAAAGACAGCCATGGCTTCGACGGGACTGAAGGGCACGCGAGTATAGAGGGGGGTCGGCGCTTCGACGGCGACCGTTCCGAGGCCGTCCCGGGGGCCCTGGAAGCCTTTCGGGAAGGGGATCGATCGCGCACCCAGAGCCCCCTAGTGGCACCGGAATTGCTCTGATCCGGAACGGAACTTTACCTGTTTTTAGCACTCAAACCGCGCGACTGCTAATATCCATTTTGTTGTCTGATCCGGGAGACCTCAATGACTTCATCGACTGCCCTTGCCCTGCCCACGGCGGCATTGCCGGTCCCGATGGCGGGCAGCCTGGACTCCTACATCCACTCGGTGAGCCGCATCCCCGTCCTCGAGGTACAGGACGAGCAGCAGCTGGCGCGGCGCCTGCGGGATGAGGGCGACCTGGGCGCGGCGCAGAACCTGGTGGTGTCGAACCTGCGCTTCGTCGTGCATATCGCCCGCGGCTACATGGGTTACGGCCTGCAGCTCGCGGACCTGATCCAGGAAGGCAATGTGGGCCTGATGAAGGCGGTCAAGCGCTTCGATCCCGATGTGGGCGTACGCCTGATCAGCTTCGCCGTGCACTGGATCAAGGCCGAGATCCACGAGTTCGTGCTCAAGAACTGGCGCATCGTCAAGATCGCCACGACCAAGGCGCAGCGCAAGCTGTTCTTCAACCTGCGCTCGGCCAAGCGACGCCTGGGCTGGATGAACCCGGACGAGGTGGCGGCGATCGCGCGTGACCTCAACGTCAAGCCCGAGGAAGTGCTGCAGATGGAAGGCCGCCTGGGCGGCGCGGACATCTCCTTCAGCGCAGCGTCCGATGACGACGAGAACGCCTACGTTCCCGAGGATTACCTCTCGGTGGAGGACCCGTCGATCCGTCGCATCGAGGAAGCCGACTGGCACGAGCAGCGCGAGACCACCATGCGCGATGCCATCACCCGCCTGGATGACCGCTCGCGCGACATCCTCATGCGGCGCTGGCTGTCGGACGGCGAGAAGGCCGGACTGCAGGAGCTCGGCGATGAGTACGGCGTGTCGGCCGAGCGCATCCGCCAGATCGAGTCGGCGGCCATGAAGAAGATCCGCAAGGCGATCGAAGCAACCGCCTGAGCGAAAGTCCCCACCACAACGAACAAGCCCCGCCAGAGCGGGGCTTGTTCGTTGTGGTCGCCGCCCTTTTCGGCCGCGCCTGGCTAGCCGTGCCCGCGAAACGCGAGCACCACCTGCATCAGCTCCGCGAAGCTGGCCACACCCATCTTGCGCATCAGCCGCGCGCGGTGGGCCTCGACCGTCTTGTAGCTGATTCCCAGCGCACGCCCGATCACCTTGTTGCTCTGGCCCTCGATGACGAGGTCAAGGATCTCGCGCTCGCGGCCACTGAGCCCGTCGATGCGCGTCGCAGTGTCACCCTGCTGGCGTCGCAGGCTGCGATTGCGGATGTCGAAATCCAGCGCGTTGCGCACCCGCTCCAGGAACTGCTGGTTGTTGTAGGGCTTCTGCAGGAAATCGAAGGCGCCGCCCTTCATGGTGTGCACGGCCAGCGGCACGTCGCCATGACCGGACAGGAAGATGATCGGCATGCCGAAGTGCTTCTCATGCAGACGGTCCATCAGTTCCGGACCGGACAGGCCGGGCATGCGCACGTCGAGCACCAGGCAGCCCGGTCGGTCGGTCTGCACCTTGGCCAGGAAGGCCTCCGCCGACTCGAACGTCTCGACCCGCAGACGGATCGACTCGAGCAGCCATTGCAGCGAGCTGCGCACCGAGGTCTCGTCGTCGACCACGAACACGGTCGGTTCCTCTTCGCGCCGTGGCGCGCTCCTGTCCTGGATCATTCAGCCTCTCGGTGGGGGTGATTTTTCGCGGATCGGCAGGTTGAAGGCGAATGCCGCGCCGCCGTGGACATTGCGCGTGACGGTCAGCCGTCCACCGTGCGATTCCACGATCGAGCGACACACCGCCAGCCCCAGGCCCATGCCGTTGGTCTTGGTGGTGAAGAAGGGATTGAATATCTGCGTCAACCGGGTCTTGGTCACGCCCGGACCGCGGTCGGAAACCTCGACCTCCACCATGTCGGCGCGCCGCGCGGTGGAGATGTCGATGATGCGCTGTTCCGGCGGCATCTCCGACATCGCCTCGAACGCATTCTTGATCAGGTTGATCATCACCTGCTTGATCTCGAGCGGATCGACCCATACCGGGGGCAGCTCCGGCGCGAGATCGAGCTTGAGCGTGGTGCGCGACTCGCGCCGCTCGAATTCAAGGAAGGACAGCATCTGCTCGATCAGCGAGTTGATCGGCACCAGCACCGACTCCGGGTCGTGCTTGCGGACGAACTGCCGGACATGGCGCACGATCCCACCGGCCTGCTCGGCGTGATAGATGGCCTGCGAGATCGCCGAATCGAACAGCTCGCGGTCGTAGTCGCCGCCGACCAGGCGCAGCTGGCAGCCGTGCAGGTAGTTGAGCGTGGCGGCCAGTGGCTGGCCCAGTTCATGTGCAAGCGCGGCGGCCATTTCGCCCATGGTGTTGAGTCGCGACACGCGCGCCAGCTCGGCCTGCTGCGTGCGGTCGCGCTCCTCGAAACGCTTGCGCTCGGTGATTTCGGTATACGCGACCATCGCGCCGTAGCCCTTGACCGGAATCGGCGCGGCAGTGACCTGGAACCAGCGCACGCGGCCGTTGCCGTAGCGCACACCCAGCTCGACATCCGACACCACGCGCTGCTCGCGGATCGCGCGCGTGCTCGGCAGCGCATCGTGCCGCATCGGCATCCCGTCCGCGTGAATCAGCGCAGCGTTCATCGAGCTCAGTTCCAGCTCGCTGGTGAAGCGCGCAACGGTGCTCAGCGAACTGATCCGCGCGAGCTTGCGGTTGATCTCGATGACCTTGCCCTGCTCGTCGGTGATCGAGATGCCGATCGGAAAGCTCTCGAACAGGGCGCGGTATTTTTCCTGGCTCGCGCGCAGATCCTCCTCGGTCTGGCGGCGGATGCCCATTTCCTCGCGCAGCGCGTCGTAGGCGCGCCGCAGATCGGCGGTGCGTTCGTGCACCCGGCTCTCGAGGCGCTCGTTGGCACGCTGCAGGGCTTCCTCGGCACGCTTGCGTTCGGAGATGTCCTGGAAGATCCAGATGCCGTCGCGGCTCGGATGGTCGTGATCCAGTGGCCGGCCCGATACCTGGCACCAGAACAGTTCGCCGTCGCTGCGGCGCATCATGCGCTGGTCGGTATAGGTGTCGTGCGTCTCCAGATGACCGTAGCCGGCGCGACCGATGCGATCGTATTCCTCGCGCGACGGGTAGAGGACCAGGACGTCGCGGTTGTGGAGCGTGCCCGGCGCGTAGCCGAAGATCTCCTCGAAGCGGGTATTGCAGCGCACGATCACCCGCTCGCGCGTATAGCAGACACCGACGAAGACGTTGTCGAAGATGACCTGGAGTTCAGCGAGGGCCTCTCGCAGTGCGCGAGCCGTGGATGGCCCCTGCTCGCGTGAGGTCGTCATGCGAGTGCTCCATCGCCGTGCAGTGATGTTGCGCGCCTGCTTGCGCTCACGCCCCCTCCTCGACCGCGGGTCATGTGTGGCGGGTATGTCCCGCTCTCGAATGGACCCGGATTGTCGCGCATTAGCACCCCGGGGCCCAGCGTGGCATGGGGGGGCCTTGGGGGGGCTCCAGCAGGCGCAGCCGGGCCTTCGGAGCGCTTTGCTGTCGCTGTCCTGTCGCTGTCCTGTCGCTGTCCTGTCGTTCTTCTGCCGTTGCCCGCCGCAGCTCCAGGAGCAGCGCCCCGGGACGGCGAGGCGGACCCGATCGGGGACCGCGGCATCGGACGGCCAGTGCTGCTCAGGCCGCCGACTCGTCCTCGATCAGGAACACCTCAACCGGCGTGCGGTTCTGCGCCAGCAGCGCGCGCAGCGGCGAGCGCGCACCGGCCTGCAACGCGGCGGCATAGCCCGCTTCGGCGTCCTCGCCGGCGGCGAAAAGATAGATCCGGGAAGCGTCGAGCAGCGAGCGCAGGGTCAGCGTGATGCGTTCGAATGTCTCGTCGGGCGCACGTGCCGGTGCGGCCGGTACCGCCCAGTTCGGATTGAGCATGGCCTCGAGCGCCGGCATGCCGGGAAACAGGGCTGCGACCTGCCCCTCCGCGCCCGGTTCCAGCACCACCGCGTCGAAGGGCCGTGGCAGGAGCAACAGGCGCTCGGCGACCTGCGGCGCCGCCATGATCGGCGTGGAATCCGGCGTCCACAGTCCCACCAGGCGTGCATCGAGCGCCGCGTCCTGCATCAGCTGTCGACGCAGCAGGTGCTCGCCGCTGTGCGCCGATCCCGGCGCCACCCAGGCCTCGTCGGTGAGCGTGATCTGCACGCGCGACCAGTCCAGCGCCTGCGCGCGCAGGGCCTCGCAGAATCCGGCCAGGCCCGGGCGCGGGCTGATGGCCAGTGACGCCGCACCCCGGCGCAGGATGCCGGTCCGCAGGTCCGCCGCCACGGCCTGCGCCAGCGCCGCGCCGGCCTCCTGCGCGGATTCGAAACGATGCTCCTCGATGCTCATTGTTGCTTTGCGGCTCCTGTTGCCGCCGCGACCGGCAGCTCGATATAGCTGCCCGGGTACCAGCGGATCTCCAGCGGTGATTTTCCCGCACGGCGCAGCGACTCGGCATTCACGTCATCGCCCAGGCCATAGTTGATCTGGCGGTCGGCGCGCTGGTTG
>CAMLNE010000295.1 GCA_946481265.1 uncultured Panacagrimonas sp.
CAGATTGAAACGCAAACAGCGTGCAACTTCGAGAGGTAAATCAGAGAATCCCTAGCCCAGGCTGTCAGCCGCATCCGCGTGCGACCCGCATTTGTGGAGTCGGCGACGCGCGGCGATCATCCCCTCATGTGCCTGATCGCCTTCGCCTGGAAAGCCGACCCCGCCCATTCGCTGGTGATGGTGGCCAACCGCGACGAATTCCATGCCCGCGCGGCGACGCCGCTCGGATGGTGGAAGGACGCGCCGCAGATCCTGGCCGGTCGCGACCTGCAGGAGGGCGGCGCCTGGCTCGGCGTGTCGCGCTCCGGCCGCGTGGCGGCGGTCACCAATGTGCGCGGCCCCGACGCGGCAATCCGCAAGCCGCTCTCGCGTGGACAGCTCGTCGCCGATTTCCTGCGCGGCAACGAGTCGGCCGCAACATACGCGGAGCGGCTTGAGCACGAGGCTGCCGGCTACGGCGGCTTCAACCTGCTGCTGTGCGACGGCGACGAACTGCGCTACGTGTCCAACCGCCCGCGCTTCGTCTCCGAGGACGTGGCGCCCGGCGTGCATGCCTTGAGCAACGCACAGCTCGACACGCCCTGGCCCAAGGCCCGCCGCGCCTGCACGGCGATGCAGGCCGCGATGCGGGCTCCGGCCGCGGACATGTCGGCTACGGATGCCGCGCTGCTTGCGGCGATGACGGATTCCGAGCAGGCGCCCGACGAGGCCCTGCCGCTGACCGGTGTGAGCCTGGAAATGGAACGCCTGCTGTCCTCGCCCTTCATCCGCGCCGCGGCCTACGGCACGCGCTGCACCAGCCTGCTGCGTATCACGGGCGACGGCCGCGTGAGCGTGTTCGAGCGCCGGTTCGATCCTGCGGGGGGCGCAGCGGGAGAATCCGGCGAATCCTTCCAGCTCACGCCGACCGCAACCTGAGCTCCACGGGACTACGGATTCTCACGCGGTCCGTAGCGCACGGGCGCTAGTTCTGCAGCGGCAACCGCGGGCCGCTATCGGCGCTGCGCCTGCAGCCTCAGTGTCGCCCGGTATGCCCGAAACCGCCGGCGCCGCGCTGGCTGCTTTCGAACTCGGACACCAGCTCGAATTCGGCGCGCACCACCGGCACGATCACGAGTTGCGCGATGCGCTCGCCCGGATTGATGACGAACGCCGTGTGCCCGCGGTTCCAGCAGGAGACCATGAGCTCGCCCTGGTAATCGGAGTCGATCAGGCCGACCAGATTGCCGAGCACGATGCCGTGCTTGTGGCCCAGCCCCGAGCGCGGAAGGATCACCGCCGCCAGCCCCGGGTCCGCGATGTGGATGGCGATCCCGGTGCGCAGCAGGGTGGTGGCACCCGGCGTGAGTTCCTGCGGCGCGTCGAGCAGGGCGCGCAGGTCCATGCCGGCCGATCCGTCGGTGGCATGGGCCGGCAACGGCAGTTCGCGGCCCAGGCGCGGGTCGAGGATCTTCAACTGGATACGGGTCATGCGGGCGTCGTTTTGGGAGCGGAAAAATCCGGAGGGCGGGGACATCGGAGGAATCGGGGAAATCAGGGAAGTCGGGACAGGATCGGCGCGGGTCTCTACTTCCCGGGCTGGCGCGCCGGCAGGCGCTCGACGATCAGGGCTGCCAGTTCCCGCGCGATCCGGTCCTTGCCGGCCTGCGCGAGTTCGCGGCTCCCACCCGCCCAGAGCACGCTGAGCGCGTTGTCGTCGCGGTCGAAGGCCCGGCCCTGGCCGACCCAGTTGGCGGCGATCAGGTCGAGCCCCTTCTTCTCCAGCTTTTCGCGCGCGTGGGCCTCGAGCCTTTCGGTTTCCGCGGCGAAGCCGACCATGAACAGGTCCGGTCGCGCCGCGCGCACCCGCACGAGGATGTCGTCGTTGCGGGTCAGCGCCAGGGTCAGCGACTCGCCCTTCTTCTTGATCTTCTCGCCGGCGATTTCGGCGGCACGGTAATCCGCCACCGCGGCTGCGCCGACGAACAGGTCCGCATCGCGCGCGGCCTGCAGCGCGGCCTCGCACATCTGCCCGGCCGATTCGACGTCGATGCGCGTCACGCCGGGCGGCGGCGCCAGGTTCGTCGGACCGGAGATCAGGGTCACGCGTGCGCCGAGCTCGGCCAGCGCCAGGGCCAGGGCATACCCCTGCTTGCCCGAGGAACGATTGCTGATGAAGCGCACCGGGTCGATCGGCTCGCGCGTGGGCCCCGCCGTGATCACCGCGTGGCGTCCGGCCAGCGGGCCGGCCGGCGCAAGCAGGCGCACGACGTCGGCACGCAGATCCAGCGGCTCGCGCATGCGCCCCTCACCCACTTCCCCGCAGGCCTGGAAGCCGGCGCCCGGGCCCAGCACCTGCACGCCGCGTGCGACCAGCGTCGCCACGTTCGCCTGCGTGGCAGGGTTCGACCACATCAGGCGGTTCATTGCCGGCGCGATCGCCACCGGCCGGTCCGTCGCCAGCACCAGGGTGCTGAGCAGCTCGTCCGCGCGGCCCTGCGCGAGGCGTGCGATGAGATCTGCCGTGGCAGGCGCCACCAGGATCAGATGCGGCCAGCGGGCGAGCTCGATGTGGCCCATGTGCCCCTCGGCCTCGGCGTCCCACAAGGAATCACGCACCGGCCTGCCGGACAGCGCCTGGAAGGTGGCCACGCCGACGAAGTGCTTGGCGTTCTGGCTCATCACCACCTGCACCTCGGCCCCGGCCTCGACCAAGCGCCGTGTCAGGTCCGCCGCCTTGTAGGCCGCGATACCGCCGGTGACGCCGAGCAGAACGCGGCGACCGCGGAGGTCCGGAGTGGATGATGCGGTGCTCATGCCGGCAGTTTAGGGCCTGCCGGGACCGTGCCGGTGGCGCATCCTCATCCGCGGGGCTCCGCCAGATTGGCCTCGACCACCGCCAGCGCCACCATGTTGACGATGCGCCGCGCCGTCGCCGAGGGCGTCAGCACGTGCACCGGCGCGGCGCAGCCCAGCAGCATCGGGCCGACCGCGACATTGTTGCCAGCCACGGTCTTGAGCAGGTTGTAGGCGATGTTGGCCGCCTCGAGATTGGGCATCACCAGCAGGTTGGCCGATCCGCGCAGGGTCGAGTCGGGCAGGATCGACTGGCGCATGCGTTCGTCGAGCGCACAGTCGCCGTGCATCTCGCCGTCGACCTCCAGCTCAGGTGCACGCAGCCGCAGCAGGGCCAGCACCTCGCGCATCTTCTGCGCGGAGGGCGAGTCGTAGCTGCCGAAGTTCGAATGCGACAGCAGCGCCGCCTTCGGCTCCAGGCCGAAGCGGCGGATGTTCTCCGCTGCGCGAACGGTGATCTCGGCAAGCTGTTCCGCGGTGGGATCCAGGTTGACGTGCGTGTCGACGATGAACACCTGCCGGTCGGGCACGATCAGCGCGTTCATGGCGCCGTAGCAGCTCGCTCCCGACGACATCCCGATCACGCGGTCCACGTACTGCAGGTGGCGGCCGTAGTTGCTGACGGTGCCGCAGATCATGCCGTCGCCCTCGCCCTTCTTGAGCAGCATCGCCGCGATCAGGGTGGGCCGCCGGCGCATCTCGAGCTTGGCGTACTGCTCGGTCACGCCGCGGCGGGCCATGATGCCGTGATAGTCATGCCAGTACTCGGCGAAGCGCGGGTCCTTCTCGGTGTTGACGATGTCGAAGTGCACGCCGGCCTTCAGGCGCAGGCCGAGCTTGCGGATCCGCTTCTCGATCACCGCCGGGCGACCGACCAGCACCGGCACGGCGAGCTTGTCGTCCACCACCACCTGCACCGCGCGCAGCACGCGCTCTTCCTCGCCCTCGGCGAAGATGATGCGCTTCTTTTCGGCCGGCGCCTTGCGCGCACCTTCCGTGACCGGCCGCATCAGCGTGCCGCTGTGATTGGTGAAACGCTGCAGGGTTTCGCGATAGGCCTCGAAGTCTGCGATCGGTCGCGTCGCCACGCCCGAGTCCATCGCCGCGCGCGCCACCGCCGGCGCGATGTTCACGATCAGGCGCGGATCGAAGGGCCGCGGAATCAGGTACTGCGGTCCGAACTGCAGGTCCTCGATGCCGTAGGCGCTGGCCACCACGTCGCTCTGCTCCATGCAGGCGAGGTCGGCGATGGCGTGGACCGTGGCGATCTCCATCTGCCGCGTGATGCTGGTCGCGCCCACGTCGAGCGCGCCGCGGAAGATGAAGGGAAAGCAGAGAACGTTGTTGACCTGGTTGGGATAGTCGGAGCGGCCGGTGGCGATGATCGCGTCGTCGCGCACCGCCTGGATCTCCTCCGGCAGGATCTCGGGCGTCGGATTGGCCAGCGCGAAGATCAGCGGCTGCGCGGCCATCCTGGCCACCATCTCGGGCTTGAGCACCTTGCCGGCCGACAGGCCGAGGAACATGTCCGCGCCCTCGATCACCTCGGCCAACGTGCGCTTATCGGTCGGCTGCGCGAAGCGCGCCTTGTCCGGATCCATCAGCTCGGCGCGGCCCTCGTAGACCACGCCGGCGATGTCGGTCATCCAGATGTTCTCGCGCGGCAGGCCCAGGTCGAGCAGCAGATCCACGCAGGACAGCGCCGCGGCACCGGCACCGCTGACCACCAGCTTGATCTTCGCGATGTCCTTGCCCACGACCTTCAGGCCGTTGAGCGTGGCCGCGCCGACGATGATCGCGGTGCCGTGCTGGTCATCGTGGAACACCGGGATCTTCATGCGCTCGCGCAGCGCGCGCTCGACGTGGAAGCACTCCGGCGCCTTGATGTCCTCCAGGTTCACACCGCCGAAGGTGGGCTCCAGCGCCGCGATCACCTCGATCAGCTTGTCCGGATCGCGCTCGTTGACCTCGATGTCGAACACATCGATGCCGGCGAACTTCTTGAACAGCACGGCCTTGCCTTCCATCACCGGTTTGGCCGCCAGCGGGCCGATCGCGCCCAGACCGAGCACCGCGGTTCCGTTGGTGATCACCGCGACCAGGTTGCCGCGCGCGGTGTAGCGGAAGGCGTTGGCCGGATCGGCCACGATCTCCTCGCAGGCAGCGGCGACGCCGGGCGAGTAGGCGAGCGCAAGATCGCGCTGGTTGACCAGGCTCTTGGTCGGGACAACCGAGATCTTTCCGGGGGTCGGACGCTCGTGGTAGGACAGGGCGGCTTCGCGCAGTTCTTCGCGGACTT
>CAMLNE010000296.1 GCA_946481265.1 uncultured Panacagrimonas sp.
CGATGACAGTTGGCGCAAGATCCGCGAAGCGAGCCAGGCCGCGACAGCCGCATCCAAGGCCCAACGCAATACCTGATCCCCAGTTCATGACGCCACCTCGGCATCAGGTCCGGGGATGGGCGAGGCTGCTCCTCGCCCTGGCGTTGCCCGCCATGCTGCTGGCCGCACCGCTGCACGCGCAGGCCCAGAACAAGCCCGCCAAGGCGCGCTCCGCACCGGTCAAGTCCCGTCTGGACTGCCCGCCGCCGCCCCCCTTCGTCACCGACTCGCGGGGAAAGGTCTCGTACCGCGACTGCGCCGACACGCCCGAACTGGTGCGCCTGCTCGGCGGCACCTTCACCATGGGCGAGCAGAGCAGCACCGGCACGCTGTACGAGCTGCCGCCGCACGAGGTCACCGTCGCCGGCTTCTCGATCGGCAAGTACGAGGTGACCTTCGACGAGTGGGACGCCTGCCACCGTGCCGGCGGCTGCCTCAGCCCGGCCGATGACGCGGGCTGGGGACGCGGCCGACGCCCGGTCATCAAGGTGAGCTGGATGGATGCGCAGCAGTATGTGCACTGGCTGAGCGGCAAGACCGGCCGCACCTACCGACTGCCTTCCGAGGCCGAGTGGGAATACGCCGCCCGCGCCGGCACGACCACCCGCTATTTCTGGGGCGACGGCGCGGAATGGGCCTGCAAGGCGGCCAATGTGTTCGACCAGACCGGATCGGCCAGCTATCCGCACTGGCACTGGCGCGCCACCTGCGACGACGGTTATGCCCCCACCGCCCCGGTCGGCAGCTTCGAGGGCAATCCCTGGGGCCTGTACGACATGAACGGCAATGTCTGGGAATGGGTGCAGGACTGCTGGCACTCCGACTACACGGGCGCGCCCACCGACGGCAAGCCCTGGATCCAGGGCGGCCAGTGCAGCAAGCGCGTCAATCGCGGCGGCGGCTGGGGCAATCACCCGCGCAGCATGCGTTCGGCCTCGCGCGACGCCGACAGCGGCGAAGGCTTCAGCAACGCGATGGGCTTTCGCGTCGTCCGCGAACGCTGAGCGGCGCGCTCATCCGGCCGACGCCGCGACCGGCTCTCAGCCGCCGGCCAGCGGCTGCAGGTAGAAGCCCAGGATGCCGGCGGTCACCAGCAGCACCCAGCCTTCGAACACCACGCGCAGTGGCAGCGGGGCGTGGCGCAGTTCCATGAAGTGCAGCAGGACCAGGCGCACCTTGTAGGCGGCCACCACGACGATCGCCACGGTGCCGACGCGGGCCGTGAACAGGTCCTTCGACAGCACCCAGGTGGTGAGCACCGTCGCCAGCATGAGCACCAGCCAGACCCGGCTGGTCGGTTGCCTGAGCAGATTCATCGGCTACCTCATCAGGTACAGCAGCGGGAAGAGGACGATCCACAACAGGTCGACCATGTGCCAGTACAGGCCGCCGCTCTCCAGCACCACCAGGCGCTGGCTGCCGAACGCCCGGCGCCGCGCCATCTTCCAGAACACCAGCAGCATGACGCTGCCACCGCACACGTGCAGCAGGTGGAAGCCGGTGAGGATGAAGTAGTACATGTAGAAGTCGCTGCTCGCCGGCGTCAGCCCCGCGCCCAGCTTGGAGCCGTACTCGAAGGCCTTGGAGACCACGAAGGCCACGCCGCAGACGAACCCCGCCAGCAGCCAGCGCGGAACTTGTTCGAGGGCATCCCGCTTGGCGGCCTGCACCGCCATCACCACGAACCAGGAGCTGGTCAGCAGGATCAGGGTGTTGATGCCGCCGAAATCCGCATCGAGCGTGAGCCGTCCGGCTTCGAAGATTTCCGGACTGTCGCGACGGCCGCTCATGAAGGACATGAACAGCACCGCGAAGAACATCATGTCCGCACCGAGGAACACCCAGACGCCTTCCGCTCCGGGGAGGCGCCGCGCCTGCCGGGCCACCGGTGGGCTCATCCGTTCCGGCGATGCCACATCCGCCTGCTGCCGATCCACTTCCTCATCACTCATGATGTGCCGCAATCCACCCCCGTTCCGGTGAACAGCCATAGCCCCAGGATCAGGGACGCCGCCACCACCACCCACAGCTCGAAAGCCAGCCGCCAGTTCAGCGGCGCGTGCTTGAGCTCCATGTAATGCAGCACGATCATCCTTGCCTTGAGCACGGCGATCAACAGGATCAGCGATACCGCCGCTGCCGGGCCCAGGCCGCGTCCCTCCATCAGTATGCCGGTGGCGATGCTCGCGCAGACCAGGAACGCCCAGGTCAGGATGGCCGCGCGGTTCAGGGACAGGGTTGCCATTGCAGGCCCAGGACGTAGAGAAGCGGAAAGATCAGGATCCACAGCAGGTCCACCATGTGCCAGTAGAGTCCGACCGCCTCGAGCTTGCCGCGGAAGTCGGGTGCGCCGGCGTGCCGCAGGCTGCGCAACCAGATGAAGGTCAGCGCGGCCATGCCGCCGAGAAAATGCAGGAAGTGCGCGCCGGTCAAGGCGAAGTAGTACATGTAGAAGGCATTGGTGTGCATGCTGATGTCGTGGGCGACCTTGTCGCCGTATTCCAGCGCCTTGCTCACGCCGAATCCCGCACCGATCACCAGCGCGGCAAGGATCCAGTTGCGCAGTGCGACGAAGCGCCCTTCGCGCGCCGCGGTGGACGCGAACACCACGCACAGGCCGCTGGTCACCAGGATGAGCAGATTGGCCAGGCCCAGCCGGTAGTCGAGCGTGTTCGCCGACTGGTTGAACACGGCCAGCTCCTTGCCGCGATCCACCATGAAACCGGTGAACAGCATCGCGAACACGATCAGGTCGGCGATGATGAAGACCAGGATCCCGGCAACCAGGTCGCGCTGGTTGCGGGATGCGCCGATCGTGGGCACCAGGCAATCGTCCACGGGTGTCATCGTCATGTGGGGCCGTTGCGGATCAGGACCGGCCCAGCAGCGCGGCGCGCTCCTTCTCGAGCCGCGGAATCGCCTTCATCGTGAAGTACGTGATGATCACGATGTAGGCGAACCACACCACGAACTCCACCCAGAAATTCAGCCAGCCCTGGCGTGCGAAGAGCCCCGACTTGAAGAACGGCATCAGCAGTTCGAACAGGAAGCTCAGGCCGGCCCAGATCGAGTACCAGCAGGCCCAGCGCGGAAACAGCGGTTTCTCACGCTGGTCGGTCAGGCCGGCGACGCCGATGGCGACCATCGGGATGGTGGTGATGAAGTAGAACATGTCGATCAGCAGCCAGCCCTGGTCGTAGAGCATCTGCAGGGTCCGGGGATCCAGCTCGTCCGGCCGGTACGAGCCGGTCAGCCAGAACACCGAGGACGTCACCAGCGGCACCACCGTGAGTGCACCGCCCCACATCTGCAGGGTCGACACGATGTCGTTCTCGTTGCGGTTGATCAGCTGCATGACCTTGTAGATCGCCAGCGTCCACGGCAGGTACAGGCAGCCGAACAGCATCGCGCCCGACATGCCCGCGCGCACCGCGTTGTAGTTGGTGCGGAAGTGCTGGGCCAGCTGGTCGGCGGTGAAATCGGCCGGGATGGGCGGGATGTTGGAACCCAGCACGCCCCAGCAGAGGATGAACGCGGCAAGGAAGACCGGACCCATCGCGGCGCAGGCGCGCCAGTAGCGGAAATAGGATTCGTTGGTCAGGACCGGGTTGAAGTACCGGAAATAGGCCTCGGTGTTGAACATCCTGGGGTCGTTCATGCTGCCTCCGTACGCACTCGTTTCTTGATGGGTCCCGGCATCCGCCGCCGGGCGCCGCGCCCGCGCGATGCACGGGCGGTGGCCGTGGCGCATTCTTGCGATCGGCACGGGCCGGCTCTATCAGTTCCGGCTGTATCTCGTGGCAGAATCGGCTCGCCGCGCCGGGCAAGAACGAGGGCCGTGCGATGAGCGATCCCAGCAAGCGGCGCGCGGAGCAGGCGTTTCGCGCCGCCTTCCGCGTGGCGCCGCAGGTGGCAAGGGAGATCGTGGCCGGCGCGCGCCTGGGTATCTACGGCTGGCAGACCCCGGACTTCGAGGGCTTCGAGCTGCCCGAATCCGACGAGCTGGTGCTGGCCCTGCACCTCGGCGGCTCGCGGCGGGTGCGCGCCGTCACCGACCACGGCCTGAGCCGCTCGCAGTCGACGCCGGGCATGGTCACGATCCTGCCGCCCGGCCGGCCCGTGGCCTTTCGCACCGAGGGCAGCGTGCGCGTGGCGACCCTGCACCTGTCCCGTGGCGACGGTCGCGACAGTCCGCTCGAGCGCCTGGCCCGCTGCGCGGCGCCGCGCTTCGCCTTCCACGATCCCTATGTGAGCGCCTCGATCGAGGCGATGCTGCGGGCCGCGCGCAGCGATCGTCCGGTCGCGCCCGACTACCTCGCCAAGCTTGCCGACGCCCTGCTCTGCCACCTGGCACAGCTGGCCGACCTGGGGCCGGCGGAAAGCACCATCGACGCGGCGCGCCTCACCGAGCTGGTGCAGTACGTGAACGCGCACCTGGGCGAGCGCCTGACCCTGGACGACCTCGCCGCGCGTGCCGGCATGAGCCGCGCGCGCTTCACGCGCAGCTTCCGCGACGCCATGGGCGAATCGGCGCACGGCTACATCACGCGCCGGCGCGTCGAGACGGCGCAACGCCTGCTGCGCCAGACCGATCGCGACCTGGCCTGGATTGCCGTCGAAACCGGCTTTTCCAGCCAGTCGCACTTCACGCGGCGGTTCCACGCGCTCACCGGCAGTACGCCGGGCCGCTTCCGTGACGGCCACTGAGGCCCGATGCCGTCCGGGGGCGGGCCGCAGCCTTGCACCGGTGCCGGAACGAAACAGGCCCCGGGTGTGAGCCCGGGGCCGTGACGATCCTGCGCGGGCCGCTCAGCCCATCACATACGTCGACTTGTACTGCTGGTAACCGGACAGCGCCTCGGGACCGAACTCGCGGCCCAGCCCGCTGGCCTTGACGCCGCCGAACGGCGAGCCGATGGACGGCATGTAGCCGTTGATGCCGATGGTGCCGGTCTGCACCTGGCGCGCGAGCCTGCGTGCGCGACCTTCGTCGCTGCTCCAGATCGAACCGCCGAGCCCGTACACCGAGTCGTTGGCGAGGCGCACCGCGTCCGCCTCGTCCTGGTAGGGGATCACCGCGAGC
>CAMLNE010000297.1 GCA_946481265.1 uncultured Panacagrimonas sp.
TCGGCCTCGCAGCTGCGGCATTCCCACTTCTCCGAGTCCAGGTCGATGCGCAGGTTCTCGGTGATCAGCACTTTTTTCATGGGTCTCCTCGGGGCACAGGCGGCATGTCGCCTGCGGTTTCGGCACGAGGGCACGTTATCGGGCGCTGGGGGGCGCGGCCCCACCCTAAACGGTGGCCGGCAGGCGCCCGCCCGGACCCTGGCCGAGGGCCTTTCGCGAGGTTGCGGGCAGCCCCCGGGGGCTCTTGCCGGACGTACGGCCGGGAGGTGGCGGGGCACCGTCGATCAGGGGGCGGGCTGCGGCCTGCCCGCCCGCGCATGACGGTTACACGGGGGGCCCCGGTCAGGGCCGGCTTGCGGCGGCGGTCCGCTGCGCCAGCACGATGCCCGAGGCGATCAGCGCCGCGCCGACCAGGTGGAAGAGCTGCAGCCGCTCGCCCAGGAAGAGCGCCGCCAGCGCGCTGCCGAACACCGGCATCAGGTGCAGGAACTGCCCCGCCCGGTTGGCGCCGATCACTTCCACCGCCCGGTTGAAGCAGAGGTAGGCCAGCAGCGAGGGAAACACCGCCACGTAGGCGATAGCGGCCAGCGTCGTGCCGTCGAGCCGGATCTGGCGGAACGCCAGGTGCTCGAAGGCATACACCGGGACCAGCATCAGGGCGCCGAGCGCGAAGGTCGCGGCCAGGAAGCTGAGCGGATGGACCGACGGCCGCTGGCGCAGCAGCACCGAGTAGAGCGCATAGAAGATCACCGCCAGGAAGATCAGTCCGTCGCCGGGCTTCAGCGACAGGGCCAGCAAGGCCTGCAGCGAGCCGTGCGAGACGATCGCCGCCACGCCTGCCAGCGAGATCAGCAGCGCGAGCATCTGCACCCTGCGCACCGGCTCGCGGTAGATCAGCCAGGATCCCAGCACGATCAGCAGGGGCATGGTCGACTGCAGCAGCACCGCGTTGATCACGGTGGTCGTGTTCAGGCCGAAGTAGACCATCGCGTTGAACGTGGCCACGCCCAGCAGCGCCAGCAACGCGATGCGGCCCCCGTTCGCCCGCAGCACCGGCCAGTCGCGCCGCAGGTGCGGCGCGGCGAAGCCCAGCACCAGCAGGAAGGCGCCGGCCCAGCGCCAGAACGCCAGGGCGATCGGCGGAACGTGCTCGTGCACTGCGCGGCCGAGCACGAAATTGCCGGACCAGAACAGCGTGGCCAGGACCAGGAGCAGCGGGGCGGAGGACCAGAGCAGGCGCATCATGGGCGCGGACTATAAGGGCTCGGGGCGCCCACCGAGCCCTGGACGTCCTCCGGACATCGACGGGGCTCGCTTACACTCGCCCGTCGCTTCCCTCGCCTTCGATGCCCGCGTGCCGCCCGTCATCTCGATCCGCAACCTGAGCAAGTCCTACGCAAGCGGCCACACGGCGCTCAAGGACGTCAGCCTCGACATCCATCCCGGCGAGATCTTCGCCCTGCTCGGTCCCAACGGGGCCGGCAAGACCACGCTCATCGGCATCATCTGCGGCCTGGTGCGCGCCAGCTCGGGCACGGTCCTGGCGGACGGTCATGACATCCATACCGACTACCGCGCCGCGCGCGCCCGGATCGGGCTGGTACCGCAGGAGATCGCCACCGACTCCTTCGAGACCGTGTGGGCCACGACCAACTTCAGTCGCGGGCTGTTCGGCTGTCCCGCCAACCCGGCACATGTCGAGAAGGTGCTGCGCTCGCTGTCGCTGTGGGAGAAGAAGGACGCGATGATCCGCACGCTGTCCGGCGGCATGAAGCGACGCGTGATGATCGCCAAGGCCCTGGCGCACGAGCCCAGCATCCTGTTCCTGGATGAACCCACCGCCGGCGTCGACGTGGAACTGCGCCGCGACATGTGGCAGGTGGTGCGCGAGCTGCGCGCCGGCGGCGTCACCATCATCCTGACCACCCATTACATCGAGGAGGCCGAGGAGATGGCCGACCGCATCGGCGTCATCCGCAAGGGTGAGCTGATCCTGGTCGAGCAGACCGGTGTACTGATGCGCAAGCTCGGCCAGAAGCAGCTGCGCCTGCATCTGAAGGCCCCGCTGGAGGAGATCCCGCAATCGCTGGCCGACTACACGCTGACGCTGTCGCCGGACGGCTCGCAGCTGATCTACACCTTCGACGCCCAGGCCGACGAGACCGGCATCGCCGCCCTGCTGCGCCGGCTCCACGACGAGGGCATCGACTTCAAGGAACTCCAGTCCAACCAGAGCTCGCTGGAGGACATCTTCGTCAGCCTCGTCCAGGAGGACGCGTGAACCTCTACGCGATCCGCGCCATCTACGGCTTCGAGATGGCCCGCACCTTCCGCACGTTGACGCAGAGCATCGCCTCGCCGGTGCTGTCGACCTCGCTGTACTTCGTGGTGTTCGGCGCGGCGATCGGCTCGCGCATGGGCGATATCGACGGCGTCAGCTACGGCGCCTTCATCATTCCCGGCCTGATCATGCTGTCGCTGCTCACCGAGAGCATCTCCAACGCGTCCTTTGCCATCTACCTGCCCAAGTGGACCGGCACGATCTACGAGATGCTGTCGGCGCCGGTGTCCTATGTCGAGGTGCTGATCGGCTATGTGGGCGCAGCGGCGACCAAGTCGGTCCTGCTCGGCCTGCTGATCCTGCTCACCGCACGCCTGTTCGTGGACTACTCGATCGAGCACCCGGCGTGGATGCTGTTCTTCCTGGTGCTCACGGCGGTCACCTTCAGCCTGTTCGGCTTCATCATCGGCGTGTGGGCGGACAACTTCGAGAAGCTGCAGGTGATCCCGCTGATGATCGTCACGCCGCTGACCTTTCTCGGCGGAAGCTTCTACTCGATCAGCATGCTGCCGCCGGTGTGGCAGAAGATCACGCTGTTCAACCCGGTGGTGTACCTGATCAGTGGGTTCCGCTGGAGCTTCTACGGCGTATCCGACGTCAATGTGGTGGTCTGCATCAGCGTGATCCTCGCCTTCCTGGTGCTCTGCATCGGCGTGGTGTGGTGGATCTTCAAGACCGGTTACCGGCTCAAGCCCTGATCGCGCGGCCGTCCGCGCGCGGCACGGCGCGACCAGCACGCCTGCGGCGCGGCCGCTACTCGATCAGCCCGGAGCGCCGGGCCAGCGCGATCGCCTGCACGCGGTTCTTGATGCGCAGCTTCTCGAAGATGTTGCGCAGGTGCCACTTGACCGTGTTGGTCGAAACCGAGAGGCGCTCGGCAAGATCGCGGTTCGACAGGCCGGCGGAGACGAAGCGCAGCAGGTTGCGCTCGCGTTCGGTCAAGGCTTCGATCAGCGTTCCGGCGTCGTCACCGGCGGTGGCGGCCCTCGCCGCATCCCCTTCCGCCGCCTCTCCGGCCGCGACCAGCAAGGTCTCCAGGTAGGCCTGCACGGCGTCGTGCTGCACGCCGCGCGGCGTGCGCGCCTGTTTCATCAGGGCCAGCGCCGGCGCACCCTCGTCCAGGAAGCTGTGCATGAAACCGCCGGCCGCGCCGATCTCCAGCGCCTCCAGCAGGGCCCGGCCGGCCAGGTTGAGCTTGCCGGCGGCGCGGAAGGCCAGCGCGTTGAGCAGACGCAGCTTGAGTTCGCGGCGACGCCGGCGCGCCGCGACCGCGCGACGGATCTCGCCGCCGAGCAGCACGCGCGCCTCGGCCTGGCGGTCCGCGCGGATCAGCCAGCGCGCCCAGGTGATGGTGCAGGCCTCGTTCTCGCCGGCGTGGAACATCAGGCCGTCGCGCGGCTCGTCGCGAAAAGCCGCCGGCAGTTCCCGCAACCAGCGCTCCGCCTGCCCCAGGTCGCCCTCCAGCGTGGCCAGCCGGGCCAGCTCGGCGTGGGCGTAGATCACCAGGCGCTCGAGCGAATGGCGATAGCCGAGGTAGAGCATGCGCTCCAGCGTGTCCTCGGCCTCGCCGCGCCGGCCGCCGCGATGGGCGATGCGCGCCTGCGTGATGTCCATGGTGGCCACCGCATCGGCGATGGCCTGCTGCTCGACCAGCTGGCCGTAGTCGCCGATGACGCGCTCGGCCTCGTCGACGCGGTTCTGCTCGTACAGGCCGCTGGCGAGGTAGGCGGCGACCACGGCGCCGCCCGCCGAGCTCTGTTCCGAGCGCTTGAGCGCATCGGCCAGGCCACTCACCGCGTCGTTGATGCGGCCCTGCGCCGACAGCGTCATGTTGGCGATGGCGTCGCGATAGGTCTGCCCGAACGCGTGATGGTCGCGATCGTGCAGCGGCCGGGCCTTGACCATCATCGCGCGGGCATCCTCGAAGGCGCCGCAACCGACCTCGTACATGGCGCGCGCGTTGAGGGCCACGCCGTAGTGCCAGCCGCTCTGGTCGGTGAGCAGCGCGGCGGTCTCGGCCGCCTGCGCGCCGAGTTCCTCGATGCGGTCCCGCCCGGCCAGCACGAACAGGCGCGACACGCCGTGCCGCGCCCGTGCAGGCCGGTCCGCGCCGGCGCGCTCGAGCTGCTCGGCATGATGCTCGAGCAGTTTCTCCGCCTTGTCGAAGGCGCGCCGGAAGCCGTAGGCGATGATCGCCGCGTGCACCAGGTTCTCGTGGGCCAGCAGCGCCGACACCGGCAGGCGGTCGGCGTAGGACTCGATCAGGCCCAGGCGCTCCTGCGCGACCAGCGCATCGACGATCCCGGCCAGCAGCTCGGCGGCGCGATCGGTCTCGCCGGCCTCGAGCCAGTGCTGGATCGCCTCCTCCCGATAGCCGTTGTCGGCGTACCACTCCGCGATGCGGCGGTGCCGGCGGTGCAGGTCGGCGGGCGTGAACAGCGTCGCGGCGCGACCGAGCAGGAACTGGCGGAACAGGTTGTGGAAACGCAGCCAGTTGCCCTCGAGATCCGCCCGCGCCAGGAACAATCCGGCGCGCTCGATCTCGGTCAGGCGCTCGGCGCCGCGGGGCTCGCCGGTGATGTGCTCGACCAGGGCCGGCGAGAGCTTCTCGGGAATCGCCAGCTCGAGCAGCAGGGTGCCGAGCGCCGGCGCCAGGTTGTCGAACATCTCGGCGGCGAGGAAATCGATCAGCTCGCGCGTCACGCCCTTGCCGGCATAGGCCTCGGCGCGGAAGCGTGCGCCCCGGCGCAGGCACAGGCGGAAGGCCTGCAGCGC
>CAMLNE010000298.1 GCA_946481265.1 uncultured Panacagrimonas sp.
GAGCTCTGCTTCAATGAGGAAGTGGAACTGAGGTTCTCGACGGTTCAGCTGTTTGCGCCAAACGAAGAAGTGGTTCCTCTTGGGGCGTTGGCATTCGGGCAGTCCGGGAAGCGGTGCATCGTCGGACCATTGGCGATGCCCATCGGGCAGCCGGGCATATACACGGTGAAGTACAAGGTCTTGTCGCAGGACGGGCACGTCGTCGACTACGGGTACACGTTCACCCTGCGTCTTCCCTCCGAGTAGGACGAGCCGGTGGAGTGGCTGGTCGTGGCGTTCCGGGGGGTGGAGGAATTATCGTTGGCGATGGTGATCGGGGGCGCAGTATTCCTTCTGATCACAGGGAGCCAAGGGGGGCGCTCCGGGGCGTGGCCACGAAGGGTCGAGCGCCGCTTCCCGATGCTCTGGATCATTCACTTGGGGGCCGGCGCAGCGACACTCGTGGCTCGTGCGGCGATGGTGGCCAGCGAGACGTCGTCGGACCTCGCGGTGGACGCTGGAGTGCTGGAGGCCTACGCGTTTGACACGCATGTAGGACGGGTGGCCGCGCTGAGACTGGTTGTGGCCGCGGCGATGGGAATTCCTGCGGGACTGTTGCTCTTGGGTGGATATCACCGGCTCGCCCGAAAAGGCGGGTTGGGGGGGCTGGTTGCCGTCGGCGCTGTTGTGGCCGCGCTGGGCCCGCTATCGGGGCATGCCGCAGCGGACGATGCAACGCTCTGGTTGGTCCCGCTCCACATGGCACATCTGCTCGCCATGTCGATCTGGCTCGGTGGCTTGCCCTTCTGGGTCGGCTACGTCGCCGACGCGATGCGCCATGGTGATACGGCGGGAATCGGGCGCGTTCCGTCAGTACTTCGAACATTCTCACGATTGGCGATGGCCTGCGTGCTCGCCCTTGTCGGGTCCGGAGCGGCGCTGGCGTGGGCTTATCTGGACAACGCAGGAGATCTGCTCGGCACTCGTTATGGCGCCTTGCTTTGCGGCAAAGTCCTGTTGCTCGTGGGCGTCATGACGATTGCCAACCGCATACGTTCACGCGTTCTTCCTACGTTGGCAGATGCGTACACAAGCACGAGCCTGCTCCCGGCCGTGCGCTGGGTCAGCCTGGAACTCGCGCTGGCGGTCGTGATTGCGGGATTGGGCGTGGTCCTGGGCCAGACGACGCCAGCGGCTCACGATCAGCCCGTCTGGCTGCTCGGCAGACGTGTCTCCTTGGAGGCGACATGGCCGGTGGCCAGTACGGCAATCGTTGCCTGGGTGACGCTGGCCATTGTCGCTGTTGTCGCGCTGCGGCTCTTGTCGACGCGGCAGCGGCTGGCACTGCCTGTGCGTGCGTTGTTGATTGCAGCGGTGCTCACAGGAGCCGGGTCCGCTCTCTGGAAAAGTTCCGTTCCCGCTTACCCTGAAACCTACCGGCGCTCGGCGGTGCCGTATCTGACCGTCTCGATCGCCCAGGGCATGCAGCGGTTCGGCGAGCTGTGCACCGTGTGCCATGGATCCGGTGGTTTGGGAGACGGGCCCAGTGCCGGGACACTTCCAAAGGCGCCGGCGAATCTGAGCGAGCCGCATACGGCGCTGCACACCGCCGGGGACATGTTCTGGTGGATGACGCACGGGATCCCCGAGAGTGGCATGCCCGCTTTCGCTGCTCAGCTGGACGAGCAGTCGCGCTGGGACGTGATCAATTTTCTCAGGACATTTTCGGAGGGGTTTCAAGCCCGGACGCTCGACACCTCCGTGGTTCCTCGCGGTCCGTGGCTGGGCGCACCCAATTTCTACTTCGAGGACGATGCCGGAGCGCTTCGAGAACTCAAAGATTATCGGGAGAGGAAGAATGTGCTGCTTGTGTTCCTCCCCGGGGGCGAAGCGGCGGATCGGCGCGCCCGGAAGATGGCCGAATGGTCGCGGGCACTGGATCTGGCGCACACCGAGATTCTGCTGATATCGGAGAAGCTGCCGGACCAGGCAGGAATGGTCGTGGTCCGGAACGGCGCCCAGGAGATCCGGCGCGCATATGACCTTCTATCGCGGACCTTCAGGAACCGCGGCGATGGGAGACAGCTCGGCATGAACCGCGACGGCATGGAATTCCTCGTCGATCGCTTTGGTTATGTCCGGGCCCGTTGGATCCCGGGCGAGTCATCCGCCGATTGGCGGCAACCCGACCTTCTGCTGCGTCAATTGGAAATACTGAACGAGGAAGGCCGCATTCTGCCCCCACCGGATGACCACATTCACTGAATGTGGACATCCTCCATGTTGAAAGGAGATTTGACGATGAGGTACCCATGTGCGGCTCAGTTATTCTGGATCGTGGCCAGTGCGGTTCTGACTTCCGGGGCGGCGGTCGCGCAACCGACGCAGGAACCCCACGATTCTCATCGTCACGGCGCGGCTGCGGACGCGGTGTCTACAGCCGCCGCGCCGACGCTTGAAATTCTGATGCCGGGCAACGATGACGTGATCGGTCATCAGGTGGCCGTCGTGCTCGAGACCGCGGCCGACCTCGACGCGACGACGATGAGCGCCCCCAAGATCGGGGTTCATCTGCACCTCGAACTCGAAGGCGTTTCGCTGATGCCGACGCGTCAGCAGTTGATCGATCTGGGAAACAGCCGATATCTGTTCTTGTTCGACCTTCCGGCGAAGTCCGGCCGCAACACCATCAAGGTCTACTGGGCGGATGCGGCGCACCGTTTGATCGAATCGTCGATGAGGTCGGTGACGGTGAATGTCGAGCCCTGATTTGAGTTCACCAGGCGCGAGGAGTTTCAGCGTGTCGGGACGCGGCCTGCGGTGGTACGGCTGTGGCTCGACATGGCATGCCGCGCGCCCGCCAAGGGCGGCATGCTCGGGCTTCAGCGGCATTGGGGGAGGCCTGGGCGGCCAAGGGGGTTCGTTCGCAGACCGATGGACCGTACGGGAACGTCGGATCACGATAGCCGGCCGAGCAGGAGCACCCCTATCGCAGTTTCCGGACAGAGCCTGCGCGAAGGGGTCCGTTCCGAAGTGATGAGGCGCCGGGCATCGAATGTCGTGACGCTGATCGGTGTGATCGCCTGCGTCGGCGTCGGCGTCGGCGTCGCCGGATTCTCCTTTGGAATCTTCGGACGTGGCCCCGCGATACCCGTCAGTGCGGCCGGGCCCGGGGCAGGGCAGCGGAACGTTTGTCCGGTGGGGCAGAAGACCGGGCCTGCCGACCTCGCGGCCGACATCCGTACGAGCCAAGGGTTGCGGATCCGCGTGCGCACGCCCGCCGACTACGACCCGACGCGGGCGTATCCACTACTGGTGGTGTACCCCCCGGCCGGGATGAATCGTGCAGGGTCCGAGCGATATTACGGGCTGACTCCCGAGGCGACCCGCCGTGGATTCATCGTCGCGTACAGCGACCATATCCGGCTGTCGCGCGCGGCGGTTCGTTTTCAAGCAAAGGTCGCCGCGACGATCATGGAACATTGGTGCATCGATGCGGCCGCAGTGTCGTACCTGGGTCACTCGGATGGCGGATCGATCGCGCAAGCTGCGCTCATCACCCCGGAGCCAGGCATGGTCTTGCCGTATGCCATCGTGGCGAGCGCCGCGGGCATTCGAGGCGAGGACCTCGAGGGGCTGCCTCGATCGGCGCCTTTCCGCCTGATGATTGTGCATAGCCGGGACGATGAGCATTTCCCCGGGTTCGGGATCGAAACCGCCAACAAATGGGCCGCCCACGAGGGGTGCCAGCCAGGACTCCCGGCCCCCGGCCCGGCGGGATGCGCCACGTTTCAGAGATGTCGCTCTGGATCTCGCATTGATTACTGCGAAACCTCGGGGCCGCATTCACACTGGCCGCCGATCGCCGAAATATCTTTTGCGTTTATCGCGCAATGACCCATTCTCAGCAGGTGTCGCCGGATGGCCTTCTGTTCGGATTGATTGGGACCGGGTTTGGTTTCGTCGATGCAAGACCGACGGTCGCGGGCAAGGTGGATCTCCTGTCGAGACGGAGGCGCGATTCGACGGGCATTCCGCAGCCCCGGCCAATCGGGACGGGGAGCCGCCCTTCCTTGTCAGCCGCTGTGGCGCAGGCTGGACGGCCGGTGCGCGTCCCTGAACGGGCCCGCCGCATCGACGTTCCGGTGGCCATCCCGCACCGCCATTTAGGGTGGGACCGCGGCGTGCAGCCGACCGACCCGCACCCCGCTTTCGAGGCGGCGATCGACCGACGACTACAAACAAGTTGCTTGGCAGGCGATGCAAAATGGCGCCGCTTATCGCCCGCTATGATGTCGGCGGTAGGCCTGCCGGAGCTCTTGAAGAAGGCATCAACCAGCATCGCCGTCGGAAAGCGATCCGGACGCTCACCAGGGGCCTTGAGGTGAGGAGCCTGGGTTAGCGGTCGTTGATATATAACTATATGAGCCGGGAGAGAGCGGTACGGGAACCCAGGGTGGGACCGTACGGCTTCGAGAGGTCGGGGCCTGAAGGCAATGGCTCGGGGACGGAGGAACGATGGAGCGATCTGCGGAAGTGTTGAACCCCAAATGGGGCGACCTCGACGGGTGGTGGTCGCGCACCGTAGTGCCTTCAAAACAGTTCGATTGCTGGCGGGATTTCGTGATCGACGCCCACCTGTCCTGGGATATCAAACCCTTGGCCTGCGATGGATTCCCCGCGTTCCTCCGCCAAGGCCGTTTCGACGGATACCGTCTCATTCACCTTACCGCAGCATCCGGCGGTGTGTCGGGCCGGAGAAGCCGGCAAGAGATCGCCAAGGATGACGAGGAGTACTACAACCTGCTCTACGTCGCGGAGGGCGCGTTGGGTCTGGATTTCGGCTCGCACAGGATACGGCTCGATTCCGGGACCTTCGCCATGTGGGACACCACGAAGCCGATGGAATTCGACGTCATCGAGAGGCTTCGTGAGGTCAGCTTCTCCGTGCCGAAGAAGCGACTCCATCAGGTCCTCGCCCGACCAGAAGACTATTGCGGGCGCTTGTTGCGGACCAGCTCCGGCATCAGCCGGATGTTCATCGACTGCCTGCTCGCCCTGGATACCAACTTCGGAGAAATGTCGAGCAGGGAGGCAAGCG
This sequence comes from uncultured Panacagrimonas sp., assembly GCA_946481265.1. The sequence continues at coordinate 5,081 of CAMLNE010000298.1, forward strand.
ACGTCGTCGATGCAACGA